>DPZQ01000017.1 GCA_003536295.1 Rhodobacter sp.
GGTAACCCCCGCCACCTCGGGCAATCTGGGCGGGCTTGGGCTGCCCACGCTAGTGGCTTGGCCTGCGGGCGGTATTTTGGCGGCGGTGGTGGCTTGGGCCATTGCCAAAACGGCTTTGGGCTTACGCTCTGACTATTTGGCGATTGCCACCTTAGGGATTGCCGAAATTATCATCTCGGTTATGAAAAACGAAGATTGGCTGGCACGGGGCGTAAAAAACGTGATATCGCTCCCCCGCCCTGTGCCATATGAGGTTGATTTCCAAGCGGATCCTTTGTTCCTTACTTGGGCAGATCGTTTGGGATTTGATCCTGTGATAGGATCGTCGATTATTGTTAAACTTTGTTATGCGGGCCTGTTTGTTGCGGTTTTGACGCTGGTGATCTTTTTGTCCGAGCGCGCGCTTAATTCGCCTTGGGGGCGCATGATCCGCGCTATTCGTGATAATGAGGTGTCGGCCTCAGCCATGGGTAAAAATGTCACGGGCCGCCATTTACAAATCTTCGTCATCGGTTCGGCCGTGGTGGGGGTTGCGGGTGCGATGATGACCACGATGGATGGGCAATTGACCCCTGGCACCTATAATCCTCTGCGATACACATTTTTAGTTTGGGTGATGGTGATTGTAGGCGGCTCTGGTAATAATTGGGGGGCGCTTTTGGGCGGACTTTTGATCGGTTGGCTGTGGTTGATAGTAGAAAGCCTCGGGCCAAATATAATGATGGCGCTGACAGGTCAGATGATAGATGGACCGCTTAAAGACCATCTGCAAGATGCCGCCGCCCATACCCGACTTCTCACCTTAGGCGTGATTTTGCTGCTTGTCCTACGCTTTAGCCCCAAGGGCTTGATCCCCGAGAAATAGCAAGATCACCACCACAACAAAACACCCGACAGTTTGCGACATATTTTGTCGCAAAATTATATGATTACAAACACCTGTCGCGGCAATATCTCGCCAAACAAAGGAGTATTATCGTGAAATCTCATGCGAGGGTTGTGGTCATTGGTGGGGGTGTGGTTGGCTGTTCGGTCCTTTATCACCTGACGAAATTAGGCTGGCCTGATGTCATGTTGATTGAGCGGTCAGAGCTGACCAGCGGCTCAACATGGCATGCCGCGGGCGGTTTTCACACTCTGAACGGCGACACTAATATGGCCGCCTTGCAAGGGTATACTATCCGTCTTTACAAAGAACTTGAGGCCCTAACAGGCATGTCTTGTGGTTTGCACCATGTGGGCGGCCTAACCCTTGCTGACAATCAAGATCGTTTTGATATGCTCAAGGCAGAGCGTGCGAAACATCGCTATATGGGCCTGGATACGGACATCTTGACCCCAGCTGAAGTGGATCAGATGACCGACGGTCTGGTAAATACAAAAGGAATTTTAGGCGCACTCTATGATCCGCTAGATGGACATCTTGACCCGTCGGGCACCACCCACGCCTATGCTAAGGCTGCGCGCATGGGAGGGGCTGAAATTGTCACTCATACGCGGGTTTTAGAAACAAACCCGCGCCATGATGGCTCTTGGGAAGTAGTGACGGACAAGGGTACGGTCATTGCCGAACATCTGGTCAATGCTGCAGGGCTTTGGGCGCGCGAAGTGGGTGCGATGGCGGGTGTCTATCTGCCGCTTTTCCCAATGGCGCATCAATATTTGGTCACTGATGATATTCCCGAGCTAGTTACCAGATCCAAAGAATTTCCCCATGTTATGGATCCGGGCGGCGAAAGCTATTTGCGCCAAGAAGGCCGTGGGTTTTGCATTGGTTTTTACGAAAAGTCCTGTAAAGCATGGGCAATTGAGGGCACGCCCTGGACCTTTGGCCAAGAGCTGTTCACAGAAGAATTCGACAAAATTGCAGATTCGGTTGAGTTTGCCTACCGTCGCTTTCCCGCGCTTGAGCGGGCAGGAATAAAACGTGTGATCCATGGCCCGTTTACCTTTGCGCCTGATGGAAACCCGTTGATGGGACCAGTGCCGGGCTTGCGCAACTATTGGTCCGCTTGTGCAGTGATGGCGGGCTTTAGCCAAGGGGGGGGCATGGGTCTTGCGCTGGCACAGTGGATGATTGAAGGCGAAGTTGAACGCGATCCGCGCGGCTTTGATGTTGCGCGCTTTGGAGATTGGACGACCCCGGGTTATAGCCTGCCCAAAGTCATCGAGAATTACCAAACCCGCTTTAGCGTGGCCTTTCCTAATGAGGAAAAGCCGGCCGGCCGGCCCTTTCGGACCACCCCCATGTATGATGTTTTCAACGCGAAGCGCGCGGTTTGGGGTCAGCAATATGGACTAGAGGTGGTCAATTACCACGCTTTGCCGGATGAACCGCTTTATGAAACGCCAAGCTTTCGCCGCTCAAACGCGTTTGAGGCCACCCGACAAGAGGTGATGGCCGTGCGCGACGATGTTGGGATTAATGAGGTGCAGAATTTCGGTAAATACCGGGTCACAGGACCCAAAGCACGGGCTTGGCTCGACCGGATCATGGCAGGGCTTATCCCTGCGGAGAGACGCCTGTCTTTGACGCCGATGCTGTCGCATCAAGGCAAGCTGATAGGTGATTTCACCGTCTCGTGCCTGTCCGAGCAAGAGTTCCAACTGACCGCCAGCTACGG
>DPZQ01000141.1 GCA_003536295.1 Rhodobacter sp.
CAGAACGGTTTTGAAGCCATCGCCAATATAGCCACCCCAAAGCCCGTTCACCTCGCAGGTGGGGCGGGACCATAGCATTTCTAATGGGGTGCGGTCTTGTTCGCCGGCTGGGACGCTTAGGCCCACGTCGCCTAGAAAGCTGGCGTGATCAAAGGCCAGACTTTGCCATTGGGCTCGAATAGCGTCGGGCAGTTCGGGAACATCGTCGTAAAAGCCGGGCAGGGTGATTCGGCCTGTGTCATCATGTAGGCCAGCAATGATGCGCGACAAGACTCGCAAAGGATTGATGGCCGCACCGCCAAACATCCCGGAATGCAGGTCTTTGTCGGCGGCGTGGATGGTGACCTCTTCGCCCAAAAGCCCCCGCAAGGTTGTGACGATTGAAGGGGTATTTTCACCAAAAAGCCCCGTGTCGCAAATCAGGGCAAGATCGGCTTTCAGCAGCTCCGCATTTTTTTCCATAAAGGGGATCAGTGAGGGCGAACCCGATTCTTCTTCGCCTTCAAAAAACAGAGTTAATTTGCAAGGCATGCTTCCGTGTACCGCGATCCATGCTCGCAAAGCCTCGATAAAGGTCATGAGCTGGCCCTTGTCATCTGACGCGCCGCGCCCAAAGATGATGGGGCCCTTAGGCCCGTCGCGCAGTTGAGGATCAAAAGGCGGCCTATCCCAAAGATAAAGCGGATCAACAGGTTGCACGTCGTAATGGCCGTAAAACAGCAGATGTGGCCCCTCTTGATAATGGCCGCCCTTGGCCACAACCATTGGATGGCCAGGAGTTGGATAAATTTCCGCTTCAAACCCTAGATCGTTTAAGGTGCGCACCAACCAAAGAGCCGCTTTTTCGCAATCGGGCGCATAGTGCTGATCGGTTGAGATCGACGGGATGCGTAAAAGTTCCAGTAAGCGGTCAACTGACTGGGGTAGGGCGTTATCGACATGCAAAAGGCAATCAGAAAGCGTTTTTGACAAAGGCATTTGGAACTCCTTTCATTGGGGCAAGCCTACCAAATTGCCGCGCCCTGTCTAGCGCTGTTCGCCTTTGCGCCCGTTTGCGAAGAAAAATGCTAAAATTTAATAAAAGGTGACATAGACGGAAAAAAGTCAAATTTTTGATTGTTTTGATGCAATTAGGCTTGCTCTATGCTAAGTTATCCACAATATAGATATAAAGCACCACGACAGGTTTGAAAATATGAGAGTCGGTATGATCGGACGGAGGAATAAACCTTCGGTGGGCCAGTATAACACTGGCGCAAATGTGGTCACATCAGACGTCAGTCTGGGTGATTTGTTGCGTGGCCAACGCGCCACTTTGGGCAAGTCGTTGTTTGATGTTCAGCGTGACTTACGAATTAAAGCAATATATATTGCTGCAATTGAAAATTGCGATGTGTCTGCATTTGAAGCGCCAAGCTTCATAGCAGGTTATGTGCGATCTTATGCGCGTTTTTTGGGCCTGGACGGAGACAAGATTTTTGCGCATTTTTGTGCTGAATCTAATTTTGTTATCGAGAACAGTCTTTCGAATTTGAGCACTTCCGTGCGAAAAAATAAACTTATTTCTTCATCTCAGGCGCCCGATCCTTTAAGAAATTTGCGGACGCATTTTTTGCCGCAAAATGATAGTTGGTTAAGCTCTTTACAGCCTGGTGCGATTGGATCTTTTTTAGTTTTGATCGGGCTGATTGGCGCGATTGGTTATGGTGGTTGGGCGGTTGTACTAGAAGTGCAGCGCGTGCAATTGGCTCCTGTTGACCAAGCGCCTAGCATCGCCTCTCAAATAGCCCCAGAATTGTTAATGCCACAAAGTGAGTTAGAAAAAATGGCCGTAGGGGGGAACCCTTTGCGTGGAGACGCGCCTAACCTTTCAGGTGGCGATGATGCGTTAGACCGCCTCTACCGTCCTCAACCATTAGATTTTCCGGTATTGGTGGTACGTGACGGACCTATAGGCAATATTGATTATGAAGCCGTCCAAGGTGCCAAACTGATGGAGGTAAATGGAAGCATAGAGGCTGTAAAACAAGTAGCAAGTGTCGACGAGCCTGCCGATGTACAGGTTGTGGATGCGGTGCTAAATAAAGTGAATATTTTCGCGCAAAATCCTGCTTGGGTACGTGTTTCGTCGAAAGACGGCTTAATCTTGTTCGAAAAGATTTTAGATGCAGGCGAATCCTACGCCGTGCCGCAACTTGAACAAGCACCTATGCTGCGTGCGGGCAACGCAACGTCTGTTTATTTCATGACTGATGGTGCAGTCTTTGGGCCTTTATCAAAATCACAAAATGTGGTGCGTGATATTTCGTTGTCTGCTCAATCGATCAAATCTTCGTTTGATATGGTGCAATCAATTGACCTGCCATTGCCTGATCAACGCGTGGCCACAATCGAAATAATTGAGGTTCCAACCATTCTTGATCCTGCTCAGTAGTCTTTCAGCTTGAAGTGAACCCTTTGCGCGTCAGATCATCATATAGTAATAGGGTCACAAGGGGCTTAGGAAGCATAGATGCAAAACAATAGCATCCGCCCATGGCGAAATATCTATCGCCGAAAGTCGCGCCAAATAATGTTGGGCAAAGTGGCCGTGGGTGGTGATGCGCCCATTTCTGTGCAAACCATGACCAACACGTTAACCACCGATATTGCCGCCACCATTGAACAGGTGCAGCGCTGTGCGGGGGCGGGGGCAG
>DPZQ01000044.1 GCA_003536295.1 Rhodobacter sp.
ACAGTTTTATTCAACCTTTTGGTAAGGTATTCTCATGCCCAAAATTAACGGCAACGAAATTCGCCCTGGAAACATTCTAGAGCATGATAATGGTCTTTGGGCCGCAGTGAAGGTATCGCATGTCAAACCCGGTAAAGGCGGCGCTTTTGCGCAAGTTGAGCTGAAAAACCTGCGCGACGGTCGCAAATTGAACGAGCGATTCCGCTCGGAAGATAAGGTTGAGCGTGTACGTTTGGACCAAAAGGATCAGCAATTCCTGTATGAAACCGACGGTCGTTTGGTGTTCATGGATTCTGAAACCTATGAGCAGGCCGAAATTGATGCCGAGCTTTTGGGAGACCGCCGTCCCTTCTTGCAAGATGGGATGACCGCCACCGTCGAATATTTCGGCGAAGAGGCATTGACTGTGTCCTTACCCCAAAAAGTCACCTGCCTTGTGGTCGAGACCGAGCCTGTCGTCAAAGGCCAAACAGCAACCAGCAGCTATAAGCCTGCGATTTTGGACAATGGCGTGCGTATCATGGTGCCGCCTTTTATTGGCGTTGATGAAAAAATCATCGTGAATACTGAGCTTTTTGAATATTCGGAACGCGCTTAATCTAAGGTGAGCTGCGGGGCCACAGTGACTGTTTGCCCTGCCGCCTGCATCAGCTCGGATGTGCGGTCAAAACGCAGATATGCCAAAGCATAACCGCCCGCTTGGGTGTAAATGCGACCCACCTCTTTGCCTTCATTCTCTATAGCCGTGCCCAAAGGTACGGGGCCCGATAAGGCCACGCGCGCCAGCCCTTTACGCAATTCGGTTTTATGTTTCATGCGAGCAGTCACCTCTTGCCCAACATAGCAGCCTTTGCGAAAATCAACGCCGTGCAGCCGCTCAAAGCCCATTTCCAAAAGATAGCTGTCATTTTCGATAAGTTCGATGCCCGCTTGTGGGATCAAATGTTGTACGCGCAGCATGTCCCAATCCACGGCTTGGAGGGCAGGCAGCTGATTTTTAGGCCCGTAAATCCGCCAGCCCAAGGCAGAGTGGCGCGGATCGGCAAAGGCACCGTTGGGCGCCGTGCCCACCCCTGCAACCATGCCCCAATCTTGTAATAAGAACTGCACATCTGCGCGCAGGCGGTACATAGTTAGGCGTTTGATGCTGGCCTCTGCTTGAGCAGAGCTTAGGTCGCAAATCAGCTGGCCTTGCACGCGGCCAATGAACATATCTGACAGGTATTTCCCCTGTGGGTTCAGTAACGCCGCCCATAAAAGTCCGTCTGCCTCTTGCAAAGACATAACCGAATTTGACAAGACACCTTGCAAAAAGGGCAGTGCGTCTTGGCCCGAAACCCAATAGATGTGGCGGTCTTGATATGTCATTGGGTTCCTAGTTGCTAAATTGTAAGCGGCAGAGCGTTGCATAAAGGCCGTCTTGCGCCAATAGGCTATCGTGATTGCCTTGTTCGACCACACGGCCCTTGTCTATCACCAAAATCAAGTCCGCATCGCGTACGGTGGCCAGCGAGTGGGCAATGACTAAAGTTGTGCGCCCAGTGCGTAATTTGGCCAAAGCCTCGGCCACCAAAGTTTCAGATTGCGCATCAAGTGCGCTTGTAGCCTCGTCCAAAAGCAAGATCGGCGCGTCGCGCAGTAGTGCGCGCGCTATGGCTAATCTTTGGCGCTGTCCACCCGAAAGGGCGCTGCCACGGGGGCCCGCTTGGGTTTCAAGCCCGTCGCTTAGCTTATCAATAAATTCCGTGACATAGGCCGCGTTGAGCACTTGGGCAAGCATCACTGGTGGAATGTCTTGGCCAAGGACGATGTTTTCAATCAAGCTTTCATCAAAAATAGCACTTTCTTGTGATACGACTGCGAACATCTTGCGCAGTGTTTGGTTTGACAGATCTAAGATCGCGCGCTCGCCGATGATGACGCTGCCGGATTTTGCCTTAATAAGCCCTGTCAAAATATTGAAAACGCTGCTTTTCCCAGCCCCCGAAGCCCCGACAAGTGCGGTCATTTTTCCCGCAGGGGCATGAAAGCTCAGCTCTTTTAAAACTGCTGTTTCATCATAGAAGAATGAGACTTTGTCAAAGCGTATATCAGGAGCTGCCTGGTCTGTTGCGGGTTTTTGCGCGCTTTGGTCTTGGGATATGTTTTGGCGGGGATCACTGGGCTTTGTGTCTAGCAAGCGGTAAATGCGCTCAAGGCTGGCGGCGGCGGTTTGCCACGTGCCCGACAAGTCACCCAAACGGCGCAAAGGTTGAAAAGTCAAAGCCATGGCTGTAAAAAACGCCATAAATTCGCCAGTTGTGCGCCCGCCTTCGATCACTTGGTGTCCGCCGAGCATCAAAACTGCAAAAAAACCAAGGCCCGTGACAATATCAATTAAAGCGGGCAAGCCGCTGCGCCCAAGAGCCATACGCAACTCGGCTCGCACAATCTTATGCACGATCGCGCCAAAACGCGCTATTTGATAACCCTCCATCTGGTAAAGTTTAATCGCGTTGATTGCGTGGAATATCTCGTCTAAGCGTGTTGCCCTTAGTCCAGATTGGTGACGCATTTGGTCAGTTTTTTTACGAATATATTTTTGTAATATGGCCGCAGGTAAAATCAAAAGCGGTGTGCCCACTAAAGCGGCCAATGTCCAATAGGGGTCAATGCTCACCGCCACAACCATCAGTGACAAAAGCGCGACCCCATCGCGACCAATGCCGCTTAAAAGTGTGGCCCAGATTTGTTGCACCGCAGCTGTGTCACCTTGCACTCGGTCAATCAAAGCGCCGGGCGCATTTTTCAAGAAAAACGTGCCATCTAGAGTTAAAATGTGACGCAACATGGTCAGTTGCATGCCGGTTGCGCTGCCTTGCGATACGCGCGCCATCAAATATTTAGAAATAATGGAACAGGTTGCTCGCAAGACAAACAGGCCAAAAATACCTAGCCCAACCCACACCAAGGCCGGCTGGCCCTTGGGGGTAAAGACCTTGTCAAAAAGTGGCTCAATCAAATAGCTAAGCGCCCCAAGGGCGCTGCCTTCGATCATCATTACGGCAAACGCCAGTGTCATAAGGCCCGCATATGGCCGTAAACTGTCGTGCCAGTAGCGGGTGATAAGCTGCTTTGATTCGTAACTTTGAACTTGCAAAGCGCGGTCGGGGGACTGAGAATCTGACAACGTTTTTATCCTTTTGGGTGCTTATGATTTAAGCCCAATAGGGGCGCGGCGCAAGGCGATGAGCAAACCTGCGTCAAACCTATTGTTCTAATTGACGTGACGCAGAGCTTGGATTAGCGGTAATGAAAAGGAGACCACCATGGTAGTTGCTCAGGGCCGTCATTATCACGCAATCCCCGGGCCGTCGGTTATGCCTGACCGTGTGTTGGCTGCTATGCAGCGTGCAGCCCCCAATATTTATGAAGGAGAGATTATTGATGTCGCAGCTAAGGTCCAAGCCAATCTTAAGATAGTGGCAGGCACAACGCATCATTTGGCCATGTATATTGGCAATGGTCACGCTACATGGGAGGCGGCCAACGCTAATCTTTTTTCGCGCGGGGATAAGGCGCTGGTGCTGGCCACAGGGCATTTTGGGTTTGGCTGG
>DPZQ01000171.1 GCA_003536295.1 Rhodobacter sp.
TTCGGTTTTGCCAAAGCCCACGTCCCCAACGACCAACCGGTCCATAGGGCGACCCGCTTCAAGGTCCGAGATCACATCTTGAATGGCCGAAAGCTGATCATCGGTTTCTTGATAGGGAAACCGCGCGGCGAAAGCCTCCCACATGGCGTCGGGCGCTTCTAAAACGGGGGCATGGCGGAGGTGCCGTTCGGCTGCGATGCGCATAAGCTTTTCGGCTATTTCACGAATGCGGGCCTTTAGGCGGGCTTTTTTTGCCTGCCACGCGCCACTACCAAGGCGATCAAGCAGCCCCTCTTCATGGCCGTAACGAGATAAAAGCTCAATATTTTCAACGGGCAGATAAAGACGTGCGTTGTCGGCATATTCAAGGCTTAAGCAATCATGCGGCGCGCCAAGGGCTGTGATGGTTTGCAACCCATTATAGCGCCCTACCCCATGCTCAACATGCACCACCAAATCGCCAACCGACAAAGCGTTAATTTCATTTATGAAGTTTTCAGCCTTGCGCTTTTTGCGTGGTTTTGAGATCAGCCTATCACCCAAAATATCTTGTTCTGACAACACAGCAAAACCAGGTGCTATGAACCCTTGGTCCAGTGGCCAGAGTACCAAAAATAGCCCCCCTTTGCCCAGAGGTAGTGTACGCAGATCATCAAGCGCAACGGCATCATTGATGCCTTGGTCTTTGATCAGCCCAAAAAGCCGTTCACGCGCCCCATGCGACCAAGATGCGATGACCACCTGATTGTTGCGCCTTAAAGCTTTAATGTGGTCATGCAGGGCACTGAAAAGGCTTATAGATTCCTGTTGTCTTTCGGAAGAAAAATTTCGTCCCATTCGCCCTTCGGCGTCCAATACATTGGGCCCAGGTGGCTGCGGACTGGGTGAGAATTGAATGACGCGACGATCGCTTATTGCCCCCTCAAAAGCGGCGTCGTCTAGATAAAGCAGCTCGGGCGAACTGGGCTTGTAAACGCTGTCAAGGCGGCCCTTGGCACCAAGCGCCTCTTTGCGTGCATCATATTGATCCGCGATTGAGGCCCAACGCGCAAGGCGCATGGCCTGAGTTTGATCATCAAGCATCACGGTGGCTTTTGGTATATAATCGAACAAACTTTCAAGCTTTTCATGGAAAAAGCCAAGCCAATGCTCCATTCCTTGATGTTTGCGCCCTGCGCTGACCGCCTCATATAGGGGGTCGTTTGAACCGGCTGTACCAAATTCAATACGGTAGTTTTGGCGAAAACGTGTGATGGCGTTTTCGTCTAAGATCACCTCGGACACGGGCGCAAAATCAACTGAGTTCAGCTTCTCAATAGTCCGCTGGCTGTCCGGATCAAAGCGGCGCGCCCCGTCCAGCACATCGCCAAAGAAATCTAACCTCACGGGGCCCGTGTCACCGGGTGGAAAAATATCAACGATACCTCCGCGCAGCGCATATTCGCCCGGCTCGCGCACTGTGGTTACGGGGGAAAATCCCATATTGTTTAAAAATGCTTTTAGTTTGGACTCATTAATGCGGGTGCCAACGTCAGCGCGAAATGAGGTGGTCTTAATAACCTCCAGCGCGGGCAGCTTTTGCGTAGCCGCACCCACTGTAGTTAGCACGATAAAGGGCCCTGTCGTCTGATCTTGGGTTGCTAGCCATGCCAGACTGGCCATGCGTTGTGCCGATATCTCGGGGTTGGGAGAGACGCGGTCATATGGCAAACAGTCCCAAGCGGGAAAGACAATCACTACTGAGTCAGGCTTCAAAACCATTAAAGATGCACGCATCGCACTCATGCGTTTGTCGTCGCGCGCTATATGTATGATTGGTTGGCCCTTGGCCAGCTCTTGGAGCAAAAGATAGGCGTCATAGCCCTCGGGCGCGCCGCCAAGCAGAATTTTATGCGCGTTTTTCATGGGCTCTATCTGCCTTGTTTTTGGCTAAGGTCAAGCCCATAGCTATGAATAATAGCCTTTAACAATCTGGACAAAGCCCCAAAGCACACAAAACACTAAAATTGGCAGTGAAAAAAGCCGGGTGATCAGCAATTGGCGCCGTAAGATTAATGCGAGCGCCGCCCCTTTCAGTTTTTGCTCTAAAATTTTTCGCGCCGTCACATGACTAAGTGCATGAAGGCCCGCCCAAGGGAAAAAGAAAAATGAGATGGCTTGCGATAAGTGAGATTGATAATAAAAACCGTAGGTCAACAAAACCCCCATCAGGAATGAGGTGATTGCTACCATTCGCACCAAATGCGAACCCTTAACGTTTTTGATAGAACTACAATAAAAATTGCTCAAAACCTCAATCTTATATAGCGTCTCGAGGTTGCCTTGCTTGGCTTGGTGCAACGTATAGCGATCAACCCCCAAGATACGAAAACTCATATACGACCAATAGGTATAAAGTGTGATATAAAACCAAATATTGGTAAAAGGATCAAATTCTATAAGTCGCCCCAGCAGGGTATTTTCAAACATATGACGATTAAATCCCGTGCCGATTTTTCAAGTCTTGAGTAAGTGGCCATTCAATGGCACATATTCATTAAGAACTCACGCCAAAACTTTAGGATATCTAATGCAATTTGAGCAAGCTGCCTTTCCTGTTAATCGTTTTCGCCGTTTGCGCCGTTCTGAGGCCCTACGCGATTTGGTCGGGGAAAATCGTTTAAGCAGTGCTGATTTTATTTGGCCGTTGTTCATTCGTGACGGACAGGGGATAGAGGAGCCAATCCACTCAATGCCGGGCGTAAATCGTTTATCGGTGGACCGGTTGATGTTCGCGGCAGAGCGGGCCATGCTGCTTGGCATTCGGGCTATATGTTTGTTTCCATATACCGATAATGCGCTTAAAACCCCTGAATGCGAAGAGGCGTGGAACCCTGAAAATCTAACCAACAGAGCTATTCGTGGCCTTAAATTAAAATTTCCAGACCTTGCAGTGATGACAGATGTCGCACTTGATCCTTATAATAGCTTTGGCCATGACGGTCTGGTGGTGGACGGTAAGGTGTTAAATGACGAAACCGTCGCGGCTTTGGTCCGTATGACCTTAGCACAGGCCGATGCTGGGGCAGATATTATTGGTCCATCGGACATGATGGATGGGCGCATACTAGCAATGCGCACAGCGCTTGAGGATGCTGGCCACAAAGAGGTTGTAATCTTGTCTTATGCGGCCAAGTATGCTTCTGGCTTTTATGGCCCCTTTCGTGACGCGGTTGGCGCCTCGGGTGTTTTGGTGGGTGATAAAAAAACATACCAAATGAACCCTGCCAATCAAAATGAAGCCATGCGTTTGATTGCTCGCGACCTACGCGAAGGCGCTGATATGGTTATGGTGAAGCCAGGTATGCCATATTTGGATATTTGCCGCCTGGCAAAAGATAATTTTTGCGTACCAACTTTTGCTTATCAAGTGTCGGGGGAATATGCGATGATCAAAGCCGCTGCCCAAAATGGCTGGATCGATGGCGAAAAGGTGATGATGGAAAGTCTTTTGTGCTTTAAAAGAGCGGGTTGCGATGGAATATTGACCTATTTTGCACCCCAGGCGGCCGCCATTTTGGCTGAAATTCGCTAGTCTCTAACGTCGCTTGGAATGGGGCATAATTCAGGCTAAACTAAGACGAAATACAATACAACAAAACCTAGCTCAACAGCTAAGGTCGAAGGGTTAAGATGAAAAAATATATCGATTTGGTTTTGGTGTTAGGATCATTAACCATGCTATCAGCCTGTATGGGTACTGGTGAACAATCGGGTAATGCCTTTAAAAATCCCTTTACGCAAAAACAAGTTGAAGGCGAAGCCGCCGCTAAAATTGACGCGCGAGTTGATGTCACTCGCATCTATCTTTTTGACCAATATCCAGGCAGCCAAGAGCTTGAGGCCAAAGCCGCAGGTGTGCTTTATATGCCTTTGATTACCGAAGCGGGCTTTGGCATTGGCGGCGCCTACGGGCGTGGATCTTTGCGCATTGGCGGCATTACTGAGGCCTATTATTCGACCGCCAAAGCCACCTACGGCTTGCAGATTGGCGCACAGCAATACGCCCATGCGTTGTTTTTCATGACACCCGAAGCGCTCAGTTATTTTCAATCCTCGGAAGGTTGGGCTGTTGGTGCCAATTTGCGCTATGCTGTGCCTGAAATGGGCTTAACATTAGGTAAAGATACCACCGAGATTGATCCTGTGGTTGCCTATGTTTTCGGGCAATCTGGGCTGATAGTTGGGGCAACGCTTTCCGGTATGAAATATAATAAAATCAACCCATAAGCGTGCGTTTATAGCGTTTGGCGGCGTTTTTTTGTCTAAGTTTGCGGAGCTTATATGATCATAGTTTTTCGTGCGCTTTTAGCCCTTCTGCTGGTGGCCTTTGTTGTGATGCTTGGGGGCATTGGGTTAAGCTATTATTTTGTGTCGCGCTCTTTGCCAGATTATAATGAGAACTTTAGCCTTAAAAATTTGCACCAACCTGTTGAAATCATTAGAAGTAACAATGGCGTTCCGCATATTTTTGGCGTTCAAGATGACGATGTATTTTTTGCGTTAGGCTTTGCCCATGCCCAAGATCGGTTATGGCAAATGACCATCGCACGGCGCACCGCACAGGGACGTTTGTCGGAAATTTTTGGGAGCAGCACTTTTAAAATCGATGAATTGATGCGCAGACTTGATCTTTATGGTTTGGCAAAGTTATCGCTGCATGCCCAAGATGACACAACGAAAGCAGCGCTTGATGCCTATGCGGCGGGGGTGAATGCCTGGCTTGATGAAATTAATAAAAAAGCGCGTGGTCGTGGTGCGCCCGAGCTGTTTTTCTTTGCCAGTGAAATTGCTCCATGGATGCCCGAAGACAGTCTTGCGCTTTTAAAGCTTTTGGCGGTGGAAATGTCGACACATTTAGAAAGTGAAGTTCTGCGCGCGCGCCTTTCCTTGCTATTGTCGCCGGAGAAATTGCAAGATCTGTTGCCTGATGATCCCACTGAAGGTATCATCAGCACTCCCGATTATGCCACCATTGTGCCAGACATTGTCAAAAGAGACACCATTCAATTGGTGCAGTCGGTGGATATGGGGCCTTTGTCGCCCTTTAAAGGCAAGAATTTTGGTGGCGCTTCAAACGCATGGGCGGCGGCCCCTAGGAGGACTGCTCTTGGTGGGGCGCTCTTGGCCAATGACCCGCATACGGGATTTACTGCCCCTGCACTCTGGTATCTGGCGCGCCTGAGTTTGCAAGGGCATGACATTATTGGTGCTACCATTCCAGGGATGCCTGTGGTGTTTTTGGGTCGTAATGCGGATTTGGCTTGGGGGATGACCTCATCCTATCTTGACGATCAAGATCTGATGGTTGAGATGCAGGATCCCAACGATCCAGGCCGCTATCGTACTTACGACGGCTGGGCTCCCTATATCACCCGTCCCTCGATCATCACGATCAAAGATGAAGTGCCTATCACTATTAATCTTAAATGGTCGCAAAATGGCCCGATCCTGCCCGCCGATCAGTTTAATCTGGCCGCGATTACGCCCAAAGGTTACGACATTGCCCTGTCCTGGACGGCACTGGATGCGGCCGATACTTCAATGACGGCTTTGATGGGGCTTATGAGCTCAAACTCGATCTATCAAGCGATTGAGGCGGGGCGCAACTTTATAGCCCCTTCACAAAATGTGACGTTGGCCGATAACAACAACATCGCCATGGTGACCTATGGTGCCATTCCTAACCGCAGCCAAGATCATCAAACTCAAGGTCGTATACCCGCCTTAGGCTTTGTTGCGCACAATCAATGGAACGGCTATCAGCCGTATTTCAAAAACTACCGCGTAGTTAATCCGGCTGCGGGGCTACTTGGCAATACCAATAATAAATTACCCGCCAGCGCCTTTCCTGATCATATTTCATATGATTGGGGTGACACGCAGCGCATTCAACGTTGGCTGTCTTTGATGAAAACCCGCGAAGTCCATACACGCGAAAGCTTTGTGGAGACGCAGCTCGACACCGTCAGTCCAACGGCGCGCCATCTTTTGCCGTTGATTGGTGCTGAATTTTGGTTTGCCGATGCGGCCGCCCCATCAGGAACGCCAGCTGCACGGCGCTCCAAAGCACTTGCTTTGATGGTGTCGTGGAACGGTGAGATGAATGAACATATGCCTGAACCACTGATCTATGCCGCTTGGATGCGGGCGCTGCAAGATCGTTTGATCCGCGACGATCTCGGCCCCTTAGCAAATCAGTTTACCAATATTGATCCCTTGTTTCTGGATAGGGTCTTTCGTAATGTCGACGAGGCGGCGCGTTGGTGTGATATTGTGCAAACCTCTGGCTCTGAGACCTGCCCAAAAATTGCGCAAGAGGCGTTGGATGCCGCCTTGCAAACCCTAAGTGAAACATACGGTGATACAATCGAAAGCTGGCGCTGGGGCGATGCGCATCAGGCTGTTCAAGATCACCCTGTTTTAGGTAATGTGGGGCTACTGCGCTATTTGGTCAATATTCGCCAATCGACTAGCGGCGGGGACAATACGTTGATGCGCGGCCTGACGCGAGGCAGGGGATCAAACCCCTATGAGAATGTGCATGGCGCGGCTTACCGCGGCGTTTATGATTTTGCCGATCCTGACAGTTCGATCTTTGTATTATCTACGGGGCAGTCAGGCCATCCACTGTCGCGCCATTATGATGATTTGGGCCTCTTATGGCGGCGGGGAGAATATGTACCCATGTCGCTAGATCCGGCGCTGGCACGGGCTGGAGCTGCGGGCATTAGCAATTTGCAGCCGCTATCCCCGTAAGCGAGAAAAATCCCTTTTCTTGGCGGGGCGTCCAAAGAAGGGTGAACTGCCACCCCAAGTCATCTTGGTTTTCCGTTTGGATGATGTTTTGCGCATGAAGCCAAGCATAGGCGCGGCCCTGATCGAAGGGCAAACTGATGGATGAGGTGAACTTTGCCTGATCAAAAACAGTTGAAATGGCATTGACCAACCCGTCAATCCCTTGGCCGTTAAACGCCGAGACGGCAAAAGTATGATCGGATTTGTCCGCCTGTTCACGAAGGTTTAGCGCCGTTCCATCATTAACCAGATCAAGTTTGTTCCACACTTCGATTTGTGATGTCGTGTCTTTAACCCCAAGCGAGGTTAAAATATCGATCACGTCAGCAGATTGTTCGGCCGTTTCAGGGTGTGAGATGTCGCGCACATGAATGATCAGATCAGCGGCCAGCACCTCTTCTAAGGTGGCACGAAAAGCGGCCACCAATTCGGTCGGTAAATCCGAGATAAAGCCCACCGTGTCAGACAAGATCACCTTGCGTCCATCGGTCAGCGTCACGCCGCGCATCGTGGGGTCAAGGGTGGCAAAGAGCATATCTTTTGCCAAAACCTCGGCCCCTGTTATGCGGTTAAAAAGCGAAGATTTGCCCGCATTGGTATATCCTACCAGCGCAACCACGGGAAAGGGAACTTTGCGCCGCGCGGCGCGGTGCAGTTCGCGGGTTTTAACAACTTTTCCAAGTTGACGCTTGATTCGTACCACCTGATCATCAATGGCGCGTCGATCAGATTCGATTTGCGTCTCACCTGGGCCGCCGACAAAGCCCAAACCTCCACGTTGGCGTTCAAGGTGGGTCCAGGCACGAACAAGGCGGGTGCGCTGATAAGTGAGTGCAGCCAATTCAACCTGCATCACCCCTTCTCGGGTGCGTGCGCGGTCAGCGAAAATTTCTAGAATAAGACCGGTACGATCTAAAATTTTTACGCCCCATTCTTTTTCAAGATTGCGCTGCTGAACAGGCGAAAGCGTTCCGTCAACCAGCACTAGCTCAATTTCGTCAGCAGTGAAAATCTGTTTAAAGTCATTCACCTTTCCCGAACCAAGCAACATTGCGGGGTTTGCTTTAGCCAAGCGCACAACATCTGCACCCAGCACATCAATATTGGGCAGGGCTGCGGCTAATGACACAGCTTCTGCAAGCCCATGTTCAGCCAAGCGGCGGTGGTGTTGGCCTTTAAGCTCGAGGTACAAAACAAATGCCCGTGTGCGAGGTTTGGCAGTGCTATGGCCCAGATTTTCAAGGTAGGTGTGTAAAGGAGCTAAATCTTCATCCATTCAAAAGATCATTCTTCCCCCTCATAAAGAATTAAAGGTCCACCCGGCATGATGGTCGAAATAGCATGTTTGTAAACCAATTGTGATTGGCCGTCGCGGCGTAACAGCACACAAAAATTGTCAAACCAGGTAATAACACCTTGCAATTTCACCCCATTGATCAAAAAAATCGTGACAGACATCTTTGATTTGCGTACTTGATTTAGGAATACATCTTGTAAATTTTGTTTATCAGCAGCCATTTTCAGCCTTTATTATTCTAACGGGTCCGTTGTGAGTGTAAAACACGCCAACTCATCTAGGATTATGGGCCCCAAAAGTGGAAGTTTCCAGTCCTAAAACACGAAAAAAACCAATGCTATGCCTGCCAAGCCTGTGGCATCAGCACTGCTACCAGGGCCAAAACCTCTAACCGACCCAAGATCATGGCTAAGCCCAAGAGCGCCTTTTCCAGTATTGAAAGATCAACGAGCGCAATTGCCGCCTCTTGTGACAGAGATAAAAGCGGCCCAGTATTGCTAAAAGCAGCAAGGGTTAACGGCATCGAATTTTCAAAATTAAGCCCTATCAATGACAGGCACAAAAGCAAAAAAACCATTAAAAAAGAAATCAGCATCATATAGATCCAAGCCAAATGTGCCCCCTCGCGGCGCAGTTGGCGCGCGGCTTTGCCTCGCCCGCCGACAGAGTTTGGCAAGATGATGCGGTCTAATTCGCGGCTCACTTGGGTAAAAAGGGCTGCGGCTCGCAAGAGCTTAATACCGCCCGCTGTGGTGGCCACGCCCCCCCCGATGATCGCAAGGGCGATCAAAATAAGAGATGGATTGTCTAGCCCCGACCATGCCTGCGCCATGGGCCAGTGTTGCGAGATGAAGCCGGTCGTCGTCATAAAAGACAATGTGGTGAACAAAAAACCCCAAAGCGCGCCAAGCGCAGGTAATATCCCATACACCGCGTCCGTTTGACTTAACGCTAAAAAATGGCTTGAAAACATAAGTGCACAAATCGAAACAATCACCGTGGCCGCTAGCCGTAGCTCGGGGTCTTTGACCCAGTGCAGGCCTTCGGTGGTCATGATGCTATCGCCATAAAAACGCCGCGACAGGGTCAAGGCTAAGACTATAAAAACTAACATCTCGGCCAAAAAGGGAGAATTTGTGCCCGCCATACCTCCCACGGGCGACAGGCCACTCGTCGAGATAGTGGCCAGTGCATGACAAAAAGCCGTCAGCTGCGTTTCGCCCGAGATGATCAATCCCAGCCACAGAAGCACAGTCGCCGTGCCGTAAACCGGAAAAATAATAAATAGCCCTTTGACCAGATGCTGCGAGCTATTCCGCTGAATACCTTTCTGAGCGGTGCTTTTCGCGTTCATAATCTCGGCGCCGCCAAGGTTAAAGGGGGCCAATATCCGCCCGGCTCCCACCAAAATCAGCAAACCGCCCATCCAGCCGACCAAAGCGCGCCACAGATGCATCGAGTTGGGTAAAGGTGCTTGACCTGCAAACGTATCAAAGCCTGTGGTGGTCAGTGCCGAGGTCATGTCAAACCAAATATCAACGAATGATAGATGTGGCATAGCCTGATGGAAGGGTAAGGCCAGCATAGGCGGCAGAACGAAAAACGCCCCGACAAAGGCCAAAAGTTGGCTGGTCCCCACGTCGCGGGGGCGATAATTTTCGGTTGCAATCGCCAGCATCGCCGTACAAATTAAAAGGATTGAGCCACCGTAAAAAAATGGCCGCGCCACCCACATAGGCCCCACAATTGCCGCATGGGCTGCAGGCACATACATAGTTAATGAGGACAACCCCATCAAAATCACCAAAAGCGGAAGATTCAGAATGGCTCGTGGCATGATCTAGAAAAAATCTACAGATACTTGCAGCAACCGTTCCACTTCGGCCACGTCTTTGGTCAGGGCAAAAAGCAAAATTACGTCACCATCTTCCATGCGCAAGTCTCCATGCGGCTTGAGAACCTTATCACCCTTAAGCACCGCCCCCACCAACACGCCTTCGGGAAAAGAAATGTCGCGAATGATCTGCCCCGCCAAAGGTGATGTGGAGAGCACCTGCGCCTCGATCACCTCGGCCTCGGTATCGCCGATAGAATAAATTGCCCTCACGCGGCCATGGCGGATATGGCGTAAAATCGAGGAAACGGTGGTTGCTCGTGGGTTAATGTAGGCGTCAATATTCAAAGGGCCCATCAAAGACACAAGGCTTGGGTCATTGACCAAAGCAATCGCCATTTGACAGCCCGCAGCCTTGGCACGTACCGCCACCAAAAGATTGGTCTTATCATCATCGGTCACAGCCAAAATAGCATCGGCACGGTCAATACCCGCTTCGAGCAAAATGTCCATATCCAACCCATCTCCATTCAACACAATGGTGCGTTGTAAATGATCGGCCGCATTTTCAGCAATGGCGCGGTTTTTTTCAATAACCTTTACGCGCAGCTTTTCGGTGCGTATCTCAAGCGCACGCGCCACGCCCAAACCCACATGGCCTCCACCAATGATGACAATACGTTCTTGTTTATGAGTGGTTTTTCCAAAAATATCTAAGGTGCGATTCATATCTTCGGAATGCGAAAAAACATAAATCTGATCGCCTATAAATAGCTGATCTTCAGGTTCGGGGGCGAAAAGACGCCCCTCACGGCGCACACCTACCACAATCGCGCGCAGGGTCGAAAATAGCTCATTCAACTGGCGCAAAGGCGTGTTAAGCACGGGGCAATCATCGTCAAGCGCCAGGCCCAAAAGCTGTACGCGCCCTTTCATGAAACTTTCCGTGTCAAAGGTCGCAGGCGCTGCTAGGCGCTGCAAAGCCGCCTCGGCCACTTCGCGTTCGGGGCTGATCACCACATCAATGGGTAAATGGTCGCGTCGATAAAGGTCGGAGTATATCGCATCCAAATAGCTTTGTGCACGCAACCGCGCAATCTTGCGCGGCACGCCAAAGACTGAATGCGCCACTTGACAGGTGACCATGTTTATTTCGTCAGACTGGGTGGCGGCAATAATCATATCTGCATCTTTTGCGCCGGCCTTTTCCAGGACATCGGGATAACTTGCAAAACCTGCAATACCGCGCACATCTAATGTGTCAGTTGCGCGACGCACAAGTTCGGGGTTGAAATCAACTATCGTCACCTCATTACGTTCGCCCGCCAAATGGCTAGCTATTTGCCAACCAACCTGACCTGCCCCACAAATAATCACTTTCATAAAGCTCTCCTTCGGCGCATCAAACCAATGTCTGTGGCATCCATATCACAGCGTTATGCCCTCTCGATAGGCTTTATTAATCTTTGCCCGCCGCTGATTTATCATCGGCTTTACCGAGGTTATTTACACCTAGGGATTTAAGCTTGCGGTGTAATGCTGAGCGTTCCATGCCTATAAAATTGGCGGTGCGACTTATATTGCCACCAAAACGTTTAATTTGAGCCAAAAGATATTCTTTTTCAAAAAGTTCGCGTGCATCGCGCAACGTCAATGTGGTCGTCAAAGCGGTTAAAGTTTGAGCTGATTCGTCAGGGTTATTACTGTTTTGTAGCGGCAACTCAGCTGGCGTGATCGGGCCATGTGTGTCGCTTAGGATCAGGATGCGTTCAATCAGATTTCGCAATTGACGTACATTTCCTGGCCAAGTCATGGTTTGCAAGACGGCGGCGGCTTCTTCCGTTAAGATGCGCGGTGCAAACCCTTGTGTTTTATGAAATACTTCAATGA
Source organism: Rhodobacter sp. (assembly GCA_003536295.1). Classification (GTDB taxonomy): domain Bacteria; phylum Pseudomonadota; class Alphaproteobacteria; order Rhodobacterales; family Rhodobacteraceae; genus UBA10365. The sequence goes on from DPZQ01000171.1 coordinate 11,859, forward strand.
AGTGGCGCGATAAAAGGGGGATGTCATCACGCCTGTCTTGCAAGCGTGGCACGTAAATGGGTACAACGTTCAAACGATCAAACAGCTCTTGGCGAAAGCGGCCCGCAGCAATTTCAGTAACCAAATTACGACTAGTCGACGACAGGACACGCAAATCAACCCGCACCCGATCGGTCCCGCCCGCACGTACGAAATGCTGGTCGACCAGGACGCGCAAAATTTTGGATTGGGTCCCAAGGGGCATATCGGCCACCTCGTCAAAGTAAACGATCCCGCCATGCGCCTGTTCTAAAAGCCCCAGCTCAACTCTGCGTTCGGTGGTTTCACGGCCAAACAGGACCTCTTCCATTTCATCGGGTGCAATTCCAGCACAAGAGATCGAAACAAAGGGCGCCCGTGCGCGAGTGGAATTGCTGTGAATATAACGCGCAATCACTTCTTTACCAGTGCCCGAATCCCCCGATAGAAGCACGCGGCCGTTTGACTTTGAAACCTTATCTACTTGTGATTTAAGCGCCCTATACGAGGTCGAACTGCCCAAAAACTTGGCCAACGGTTGTTCTTTAAGTTTGAGCTGCGAATTCTCGCGGCGTAATTTACTGTTTTCAATAGCGCGCCCTACCACCACCATCAGCTGGTTTATGTTAAAAGGCTTTTCGATGAAATCATAAGCCCCTTGTTTGATGGCGGCGACCGCGATTTCTATATTGCCATGGCCAGAAATAATAACCACAGGCACATCAGAATTGTCACGTTTGACAATTCTTAAGATATCAATCCCATCCATCCGGCTGTCCTTAAGCCAAATGTCCAAAATTATAAGATCGGGTTCTTCGGTGTTCAGAAAGTTCAAACACTCATCGGCATTCGCGGCCAAGTGTACTGCAAACCCTTCGTCCTCAAGAATATCACCTATCAGACTGCGGATATCGTGTTCGTCATCAACTATTAAAATTTTGCTCATTGTGCCTCCGATGGCGGAATTTTAATGCTCTTCGCCTTGGCCGCTGAGGGCAGACGAATTTCTGCCATTGCCCCAAAATGGATTTGTCCCATTGCGCGCGTCGAAGCAAAGATCGGCGCATCTTGCAAACTCAGGGTGCCACCGTGTTCTTCGATGATCTTTTTCACAATCGACAGGCCAAGTCCTGTGCCTTTCTCGCGCGTGGTGACATAGGGTTCAAATAGGTGGCCGCGGTCGGGTGGCAGGCCAATACCATTATCCATAATCTGCAAAATCACTAAGTTATCTTGACTGTTTAAGGTTATGAAAATTTCTGGCTCATAGGAGGCATTACCAAATTTTTCAATATAAGTATCAATTGCTTCCGAGGCATTCTTAATCAGGTTTATTAATGCTTGCGACATCATCGTTTTATCGACATCAATCCAAATATTTTCGGCCGAGATTTCAGTGATCAATGCAATTTGTGGAATCGCTACCTCTTGCAAAAGTACGGCGTCATTTAAAATTTTGGTCAGATCATGTGTTCTTTTTTCAAGTTCTGGCATCCGCGCGAATTTTGAAAAATCATCAACAATTCGCCTTAAGTCATCGGTTTGGCGTATAATAACGTCAGTATATTTCTCAAGGCTATCAGCCTGATCTCCCACCAGGGGACGAAATTTGCGCTTTATACGCTCAGCCGATAGTTGAATGGGAGTCAAGGGATTTTTAATTTCATGCGCTATGCGGCGTGCAACATCGCCCCAAGCTGCCATTCGCTGGGCTGATACAAGGTCCGTCACATCATCAAAGGTCACAACATAGCCCTCAAGTTGGCCGGCACTGGATTGGCGCACGGCCATCCGCACAAGAAGGTTCTCGATCCGCCCGTTGCGCATCAGGCGCAGCTCTTCTTGTACGGCGTCATCATTTTGGCACTGCCGTTCAAAAAGCGCTGAAAATTCGGGTGCTATTTTTTGAATTAAGGGGCTCGAACCCTCATCTTGGAAGTCCAATAGTCGCGAGGCGGCGCGGTTGACAAAGGTCACCCGACCTTTGTCATCTAGTCCAATAACCCCCGACGTGATCGACGACAAAACTGAGTCAAACAACCGTCTGCGCCGTTCGGTTTGGGTGTTGCCCGCAATCAGCGCGTCGCGTTGCCCTTTTAGGTCATGGGTCATTTTATTGAAAAGCTGCCCAAGCATCGAGATCTCATCATCATCGTCACCTTCTGGCACCCGTACGTTTAAATTACCGTCCCCCACCTGCATCGCCGCCTCGGCAAGGCGGCCCACGGGGCGAGATAAACGCTCGGCGAACCATAGGCCAAGCCATGTGGCAGCCAAGATCAAAATGATTGCAAACCCCAAATACAGCAAGCCAAATTCGAACAAAAGCCGGCCGCGGTCTGCCTCAAGCTGGTGATAAAGGCGCGCGGTTTGTTTTGTCTCATCTAGCAAACTTAAAATCGATCCATCCACCACGCGAGACACGTAAAGATACCTATCTACAAAACCTTTTAGATAAATCAGCGCGCGAAACTCATTATTAGTCCAATCTTCAATAATAACAGTTTCACCCGTCTTTGCACGGGTGATATCTTCAGTGCTTGGTTGTTCAAAATCGAACAAATACGACCTCTCACCCCGCGTATGCAAGAGCCCCGTACCGTCGATTAAATAGGCCTCTTTTAAGCCACGTTGGATATTGGTTTGCCCCACGGTTAGCGCTGGGCGTAGCTGGTCGTCCGGCAAAAGAAAGTTTTTGGTTTTAATGGAATTGATGTAGTAGGCGAATGATAAAGCATCTTCCGTCAGGTCTTTGCGATGCTCATCCTCATAGGCTTGTGCGGCGGCGAGTGAGCTTCCAACCACATTGCGTACCCGTTCGGAAAACCAACCCTCAAGCCCAAAATTAACCGTAAAGACCGCAAAAATAGCAACCAAGATGGTGGGCATCAAAGCTAAAAATGCAAAAACACCTGACAGGCGCAAATGCAAGCGAGAGCCTGCGAATTCAAGCCGGCGTTCGGCCATAATTCGCATGACGCGGCGCAGGACCAAGGCTGCAACCAACAAAATATAAAACAAATCAGCTAATAAAATCAACCGCAAGACTGTGGAATTGATATTTTGATTAAGCGGCCCCAAGGTCAAGACCGTAAAGGC
>DPZQ01000110.1 GCA_003536295.1 Rhodobacter sp.
TGATCTTATTGACGGGTGAGGCGGAGGTTAATTTTATTGGCGTTTTGGCGGTGCATTTGGTGATGTTTGGTGTTTTGGCTTGCGTTTTGTTGCTGTTCTTAGTTTCAAGTAAAATCGAAAACGCTTTAGGACGTACTGGGCGCATGATGGTCACACGGCTTTAGGGCATGTTACTGGCGGCGCTTACCGTGCAATTTATAATTGATGGCCTTATTGGCTCTGGTTTACTGGGGTAAGTGGATGACGGTACAACCGTCCTAACTTTCCTACTGAATTTATGTCGATACGCTGGCCTCTTTAGCTGATGTACCGGCTTCGGCGCAGATTTGGGCCCAAGTGCTAAAAGTAACCTGTGTACAGGCTTTTTCTATTATTAATCTGCAAAATCAATTTTGGTGATGTATTATATTCAATATAAAAGTTTAAATAACTAAAAATATCTTAATCTGCTGGCCTTGACTGTTGGAGTGCCCAACTGCCCGATGCCTCTGACCAAAACTGCGCTTCTTGGCCCAAAGTGGCCACCTCTTTCCACTGCATGCGGGCTTGGTTTAAAATCGCCTCATTTTGACCATCAAACAAGATCATCATGCGTTTCATCCGTGCCACCTCACTGGTAGAAAAAGCAGCGCCGTCAATCAGCATCAGCGCCTCGTACTCTTGTGGTGCGGCGCCTGAGCCCAGCAAAATACTTTGCAAATTGGCGTGGGGCTGGGTGTCCAATCCATGGGGTAGAAAACTGTCTGTGGGTCCATGCCAAAGCGCTTGGTCAAGTGCCTCAAGTGCGGGTTGATCCGTACCGCGCACCATCACCTGCCAACCCGCCACCCGCGATTTTTCTAAAAGTGCGCGGGCCGTTTGTGCGGTAGATGAATGGCTAAGCTGGTAAAACATGATTAAGCCCATCTCTAGTCCTCAAAATGGTCGGCGATCATCCGATTGAGAGCCAAAACACCCCAGCCCGTCGCACCTTTGGGGGCTAGATCTGTAGCGGTTTTCATTAAAGCGGTGCCAGCTATATCAAGATGGATCCAAGGTGTTTCAGGTTTAACAAAACGTTGCAAAAACTGCGCGGCCGTAATGGCACCCGCGTCGCGCCCACAAGAGTTCACTATATCGGCGATGCGCGAGGTTAGTTTTGCGTCGTAAGCATCCCCCAACGGCATACGCCAAAGTCCTTCTCCTTCGGCCTCAGCGGCTTTGTCCAATTTGTCATAAAAAAGGGTATTATTGGAAAAACCACCAGTATTTTCATGACCCAAAGCTACAATAATTGCTCCCGTCAGGGTTGCCAGATTAATCATGGCATGGGGCTTATAGGTTTCTTGCGCGTACCACAGCACATCGGCCAAGACCAATCGGCCTTCGGCATCGGTGTTGATCACCTCAATCGTCGTGCCTTTCATCGAGGTGACAATATCTCCTGGGCGCTGCGCCCGTCCATCGGGCATATTTTCGACCAAGCCAACCAACCCCACAACATTGGCACGGGCCTTGCGCAAAGCCAGGCTCCGCATAACCCCAGCAACCACGCCCGCACCCCCCATGTCCATGGTCATTTCTTCCATGCCACCAGCGGGTTTTATTGAAATGCCCCCTGTATCAAATACTACGCCTTTGCCCACCAACGCTAAAGGAGCGTTCTCTTTTTTGCCGCCATTCCAGCGCAGCACCACTAACTTTGATGGCGATTCGGAGCCCTGCCCCACACCTAAAAGTGCGTGCATACCCAAGGCAAGCATCTGTGATTCTTCTAATATTTCTATTTCAAGCCCTAGATCTCGCATGGCAACCAAACGCGCTGCAAAACTGTCGGTGGTTAAGATATTTGCAGGCTCATTCACCAAATCACGTGTGAAAAAAACTCCCTCCGCAAGTGCGGCATGTGAGGCCGTTTTGGCAGCCAAAGCTTCGGGATCATTGGCTTGCACTTTTACCTGACCCAAGGGAGCGGGTGGCTTAGTTTTATGCTGATCAAACGAATAAGCGCGCAATGCCGCTCCAAAGGTCAACTCATCTGCGTGGGGATGATCTTCTAAGCTTATCAAACTGCTGACCTTTGACAGGTTGGCACCTATGCCACCGCCTGCTCGGCGAGCTACGAGCGGCGTAACTGATTTGGCAAGTTTAACAACTTGCAGCGTTTCTGCCAGAAGGCCTACGGGAAAAGAAAGCTCAAGTGATTTGCCTTGGGGCAACACACTGAAGGCATCAGATTTGATAGCTCGCCCCAAAGCCCCGTGAGTGGATTTGTCGATCTTAGTTTGCAATACCGTCAGCGCGTCAGGATCAACAATAAGTACCACACGTCCCTTTTCGAGCAAAATAGCGTCAAAATCCGTGGCTTTAAAGTCAATTGCGATGGGGTGGGTCATTGTTTCTCCGATGGGATAGCCGTCTATTTACAAACTTAACGATTGAGGTTGGTTTTTACCAGATATCAGTTTGCCCTCAGCGCAATTTAGTTTTATCATTTTATAATCTAAAAAGGGAGCGCTGCCTTGTCGAAATTCGACAAATATCTGTTATCGCAATTATTGGCTATATTTGGTTTTTTTTCTCTCTCGATTATTGGGATTTATTGGATTAATCTGTCAGTCTCGCTCTTTGAGCAAGTTGTCGGCTCTGGCAATACGCTAGGCCTGTTCTTAGAGCTGAGTTTTTTATCGTTGCCGAACCTGATTGCTACAGTGTTACCGATTGCGGCGTTTATTGCCACAATCTATGTGATCAACCGCTTCGTGCGCGAGAGTGAACTTTTAGTGATTCAATCCATCGGCATGTCAGCCTTTCAAATTGCCAAACCCGTAATGATTTTCGGCACTATTATCATGGTGATCAGCCTGTTTTTGATGAATATGTTCGCACCTTATGCAGAAACAGTGAAAATCGGCCATTTTCAATATATGACGCAAACTGCAACCAGTAAGCTCTTGACCGTGGGGCGTTTCATCCACCCTCAGCAGAACCAAACTCTTTATATTCGTGAGATTTCCCTCGATGGAAAATTACATGATGTTTTTCTAAACGATCACACAAACCCCGTCCAGACAGTTACCTATAGCTCCAAAAAAGCACTTTTCATACACAGCAATACTGGGCCAAAATTGGTAATGTTTGACGGGTTAGCCCAGAATTTTAATCATACAACCTCGGTGTTGGGTGTGACGAAATTTGAAAGTTTCACCTTCGAATTTGAAGGGATTAAAGGCAGCAAAATTGGAGTGAGAAGCGCGGAACTGGCAGAATTATCAACCCTATCCTTACTGTTTACTACCAAAGAAATTTCAAACACGTTGGGTTACCGTATGGGACCACTTTTGTTTGAAGGCCATAATCGCATCGCCCAGCCAATGCAGTCCTTAACGGTCGCAATGTTAGCTTTAGCAGCGATGATGTTAGGCGGATTTACCCGATTTTCACTGTGGCGCCAAATAGCCTTGGCGGTTGGAATTATGTTTTTATTACACTTTATCAATACCACAAGCATGGGAGTTGTACGCAACAATGCGTTTTTATGGCCACTTACCTACGCATCTAATATAGTTGGAATTAGCGTGTCTCTTATGCTTTATCTATGGGTGAACCGAACCCGTAGCCTACCTCGCCGCAACCAAACACTTGATCGCACAGCATGACGCTTGGGCTTTATTTTGCAAAAAGATTTTTCCTCCGTTTTTTGCTTGTGTTAGCAATTTTTTTTACTTTGTTACTTTTAATAGATTTTGTCGAGCAAATGCGTTATTTTGGCAGTAAAAGCGTGTCCGTTTGGCAAATATTAGGGCTGGCGCTTTTTAATATACCGTACAATTTGCACCGCATCTTACCCGTAGTGATGCTGATCGCCTCCATTTTGGCACTTTTAGGGCTTTCAAAGTCAAATGAACTTATTATAGCGCGCTCGGTCGGGCTATCGTGGATTAAGATTTTAATACCTCCTGTAGTGACCGCCTTTTTGATTGGCATGGCAAATTTGGCACTGTTTAATCCTATTGTTGCGATTTCGATGTCTCAATATGATAGCCTTTGGGCCAGTTATGCACGAGGAATTGAAAACACCCTATCTATTTCCTCCGAGGGGTTATGGCTGCGCCAAGGCAACTCAGACGGGCAGTCAGTAATTAAAGCTATCCGCACCAATTCAGATGGTACCACCTTATACGGCACCAGTTTTTGGGCCTTTGACGTTCAAGGTACACCTGTTTCACGGATTGAGGCGTCATCAGCCATACTAGAAAAAGGTGCTTGGAGTTTAAGCCAAGCGCGTCAGTGGGATTTACGCGCGACAAATCCGCAAGCTGTTATACAACGTTTAAAACCCGACGCAAAGCTGCCGACCGATCTTACCCCAAGCGCTATTCGCGACAGTTTTGGCAAACCCGCGTCTATTTCTATTTGGTTACTGCCCGACTATATTTCAGAGCTCGAGCGCGCGGGATTTTCAGCTCGAAATTATCGGCTTTGGGTGCATATGGAACTGGCGTTACCGTTACTTTTATCGTCGATGGTTCTACTAGCCGCCTGTTTCACCATGCGCCATACCCGGGATTCCGCGTCGGGGATATTGATTGTCTTCGCCGTCTTAAGTGGATTCGGCGTATATTTTTTGCGCAACTTCACGCAACTATTAGGAGAAACTGGGCAGATCCCAATAACCCTTGCCGCTTGGGCACCGCCCGCCATTGCCACGCTTTGTGCCCTTGGACTTTTACTACATCTTGAGGAAAGTTGATGCTCTTAACCCGCCTTTCAAAATTGGCCGTTGGGGCCATGATTTTAACGCTGTGGTTTGCACCTGCACAGCAGGTTCACGGGCAGGAGCTGGTGCAGCTTGTTGCGGACGAAATAACTAGTGATGCGGAGCAAATAATAGCCATGGGCAATGTCGAAATCCTTTATCAAGGAGAGTATGTCCGAGCTCAAAAGATGGTCTATAATAAATCCCAGGATTATTATTATTTTGAGGGTAATGTTTTTTATGATGACGGATCAGGTTTGGTGGTGCTAGCCGATGATGCAATGTTGTCAAAAAACCTAAGTGACGGGATTTTACGCAGCACACGTTTTTTAATGAACGACAGTTTGCAAATCACGTCGCAGCAGGTTTTGCGCGCTGAAGGGCGCTATAGTGAAATGGAAAAGGTGCGCGCCTCAAGCTGCAAGGTCTGCAAAAATGGAGCGACACCTCTATGGGAAGTGCGAGCCACACGTGCGGTACACGACAAGATGGCACGGCGCATTTACTATCAAAACTTTCAATTGCGTATTGGCGGCGTGCCCATATTTTACAGTCCTAGGCTGCGTATTCCAGAACCGTCGGTTAATCGCGCGACCGGATTTTTAACACCTAAAGTGGGCTACTCCACACTATTGGGCGGAGGCTTTAGGTGGCCTTTTTTCATA
>DPZQ01000040.1 GCA_003536295.1 Rhodobacter sp.
CATCCCAGCCCCAACTCCCCTTTGCGCAGGTGCGTTATCGTCGCATTGGGGGCGGGTTTTACGCCGTAATCTCATTCAGTCCGCAGAAAGCAGGCCCGTGCAGCAGCCTTTAGAAATTCTAGATATGGTCCCAGCTTGGGTTGACGGCGAGCTTGTACCCGTTGAAAAGTTGCATGCCCATCAGTTGGGGTTGCGCCATAAGGCGGTTTCGGTGTTTTTATGTGCCGGCGATGATATTTTAATCCAACAGCGCGCCGCGCACAAATATCACACGCCGCTTCTTTGGGCGAATACCTGCTGCACTCATCCGATGTGGGGGGAGAGTGTGAATGACTGTGCACACCGCCGCTTGCATGAAGAGTTGGGCATTGAAGATGTAGCGCTCACGGCAGTGGGGCAAATCGAATATCGCGCCGATGTGGGGCAGGGATTGATCGAGCATGAGCTCGTTGAAGTATTTATAGGCCAAGTTTCGCGGAACCTGGAAATAGACCCTAATCCAGATGAGGTGGTCGCCGTTGCTTGGTCAAACCGCCATAAATTGGCCGCAGATGCGCGTAGAAACTGGGCCCTTTATACACCTTGGTTTCGGATTTACTTGGACCAACACCAAGATCAAATCTTTAAAGTCAACTGATCAACAGGCGCCTTCTTTAACGCCGCCCCGCTTTTTCGCGTTCGGCATAAAAAAAGGCAATGGCTTGGGCGCGGTTCCTAAGACCTAGTTTTTCATAAAGGTTTGACATATGAAATTTTACTGTATTGGTCGAGATTTGAAAATCCCGCGCCAATTCTCGGTTGGAAAGTCCTTGGGCTAATGCCTCGAGCAAGGCACGTTCGCGTTTAGTAAGTGCATTGATAGGGTCGTTTTGCAATTCACGCACATCTAAAAAGGGAAAAACCATTTGACCCATGGCAACCGAGGCACAGGTATCAAGTAGGGTCTCTACAGGGGCATTACGCCCCACAAAGCCAGCTGCCCCTGCAAGCATTGCATGGCGCGGCAGGTCGGTTTTGGTGTCATCGCCGTAAACTACAATTCGCGGAGCGCTTTCATGGTCGCGCAGGACCTCAATTAGTTTTTGTCCTCCCAAGGCGGGAATCTGCCAATCGATCACACCAACATGAACGGGAATGCGCATGATGGTGGCTAAAAACCCCTCGGCGGTAGCGGCGGTGGCCACCAAAGAAAAACGCGGGTCTTTTTCGAACACCTCAGACATTGCCGAAAGCACTAAAGGATTTCCGTCTGCTAAAGAAAGGTCAACGCGTTGACCTGTGGTTGTAAGGCTTTGCATTTGTTATCTCTTTTTTAAAATCCCACCCGAAACAGGCGATTTTTTTCGGTATTCCACGGTATTCAATCCAAATGGGTAGTAAAATACCTACCTAATTAGTTGTACATAAGCAGGAGTAACGGCTGTTGCGGTATAAAATCAAGATCTATTTAACAACGGTAAGAGACACGGTGAATAATTTTGGAGGAGATTACAATGCCAGGTATAAAAGGTCTTTTCGTTCCAGGCCCGACAAATGTGCCAGAGGCGGTGCGCCGCGCTGTTGATGTGCCTATGGAAGACCACCGCGCGCCAGATATGGCGGATTTTATGATGCCACTGTTTGCTGACCTAAAAAAGATTTTCAAAACCACGACGGGGCAGGTGTTTTTGTTTCCCTCCTCGGGAACGGGAGCTTGGGAAGCTGCAATCACCAATACATTAAATGAGGGCGATCTGGTACTGGCTGCACGCTTTGGTCAGTTTAGCCATTTGTGGATTGATATGTGTCAGCGAATGGGACTTGAGGTCGAAGTGATCGATTGCGAATGGGGCACAGGCGTACCGGTTCAGAAATTTGCGGAACGTTTGATAGAGGATAAGGCCCATCGCATTAAGGCGGTCTTTACGACCCAAAATGAGACCGCCACAGGGGTGCAGTCTGACATCAAAGGTGTCCGCAAAGCACTTGATGCGGCCAATCACCCGGCATTGCTGTTTATGGACGGTGTGTCCTCCATTGGGTCTGTCGATTTTCGAATGGAAGAATGGGGCGTCGATTTGGCGGTGTCTGGCAGCCAAAAAGGTTTTATGTTGCCTGCGGGATTGGCACTTCTGGGCGCATCGCAAAAGGCGTTGGCCTGTCAGTCTAATGCCAAAATGCGGCGCTGCTATTTCGACTTTAAAGATATGATAGCTACTAATGCCACGGGTTATTTTCCCTATACGCCGCCGATGCATATGCTGCGTGGCTTGCGCGCCTCGGTTGATTTGATGATGCAAGAGGGGCTTGAGAATATCTTCGCACGCCACCATTATTTAGCCAGTGGCGTACGCGCGGCTGTTCAAGGCTGGGGCCTAGACATCTGTGCGAAAGAACCTAAATGGCACTCGGACACCGTGACTGCTATTGTCGTGCCGGAAGGGCATGATGCGCGCCAAGTGATCGCCCGCGCTTATGAGCGTTATGGGCTTTCGCTGGGGGCTGGGCTTTCGGTCGTTGCGGGCAAAGTGTTTCGCATCGGCCATTTGGGCGATTTGAACGAATTGATGTTGATGTCTGCCCTCGGTGTCACTGAAATGGCTATGCGCGATGTAGGAATTCCTGTTAAAGCTGGGTCAGGTGTTGCAGCTGCGGGCGAATATTGGCGTTTGGCCAAAGAACCTTTAGCAATGGCGGCAGAATAACGTTTAGCTAAACGGGGCCCCATGGATATTCACGAATATCAAGCCAAAGACATTTTAAGCAGCTTTGGGGTCAATGTGCCAATTGGTGCATTGGCCTATAGTCCCGAACAGGCCGCATACCGCGCGCATGAGATGGGCGGAGCCTGCTGGGTGGTTAAAGCTCAAATTCATGCTGGT
>DPZQ01000082.1 GCA_003536295.1 Rhodobacter sp.
CGCCGCCCGACTGGCCCTACGCCCCACAGGTGTTCCCGTGGGCATAAATTTGGGTGCCAACAAAGATAGCGTCGACAAAGGTGCCGATTTTGCAGCTGTTTTGGCTATTTGCGGGCCCTACGTTGATTTTGCGACGATCAATGTCTCATCCCCCAACACCGAAAAACTGCGCGACTTACAAGGGCGCGCAGCGTTAAATGCAGTTATTGAACAGGTGATGGAAGCGCGTAGCGCACTTGAGCGATCAGTACCCATTTTTTTAAAAATAGCTCCAGATCTAAGTGCCAAAGATTTAGAAAGTATCGCAGAAGTGGTCCTGACCCAAAAAATCGACGGCATCATTGCGACCAATACAACCCTTTCGCGTGAAGGCCTGGTTAGTGCCAATGCCCAACAAATGGGAGGCCTGTCAGGAGCGCCCCTCTTTGAAAAATCAACCCGTGTCGTCGCACAGCTTTCGCTTTTGACCACAGGGCGCTTGCCTATTATTGGTGTTGGCGGGATTGAAAATGCCGACCAAGCCTATGAAAAAATTTGCGCTGGTGCCTCGTTGGTACAAATCTATTCGGGCATGGTCTATCATGGGCTAAGCCTGGCCAGTGATATTGCAAAGAAAATGGATAATTTGGTCAAAAAAGACGGATTTAGCAACCTAAGCCAAGCGATCGGGTCGCGCCGCCAAGCCTGGCTTTAGTTATTTTCGTCAGGCACGCTCAAGGCAAAGGGTGCGGGCGTTTGGCGCAGATCTTCAACCCCCAAAACACTACTCGGGCGCGCCAATCGGTTACGCACCACCCATAACAGCCGATGCTCTGCTCGTGTGATAGCCACATAGGCCAACCGTTTCCACAGCGGCAAGCCCGCCTCTGTGCGGCCCGCTTGAAAGGCTGCGTAAAGGTCAGGTGCAAATACTTGAACGGTTTCCCATTGCGACCCTTGGGCCTTGTGGATCGTGACAGCAGCCCCATGCAAAAAGGACGCCCCCATGCGTGCGGCCGAAGGGATAAAGGGCTCTTCCTCGTTTGGTTTTTCGATTTTGATGATTGAAGCCGCCGAGACCTGTGGTTCTTCCGCGCCCACAACGTGTAGTTTAGCAAACCCGTCGCGATTACCTGGCCCAAGATAGATAACTTGCGCGCCTTTGATCAGGCCGCGCGCCTCTAGGTCGATACGTTTTTTTCGATGTTTTAGGGGTAGCTCGATTCCATCACAGATCAAAGGTTCACCTGCGATCATGCCAAATTCAGGCGCGCCATGGGCTGCGCGGAAAGCGGTGATCAGTCGGATACGGGTCGCGTTACGCCAGACCAAAATGGGGCTGCGCGCCATCAGATCACTGTCGACCCGCTGTACCATTTGCACCCGATCATCGCGAGCGGCGGCCTGTTCCACCATCTGTTCAAACTCATAAAAGCCAATCGCCGGATTGGCTAAAGCATGGGCCAGATCTAAAATAGGATTACCCTCGGCCTGACGGTGGATGCGAGACAAGACCAAGCGCCGCTCAGGGCCTAAAGTATCAAAAATCATTTCCCCCGAAAGGCCAACAGGAGCCAACTGTGCAGGGTCGCCAAAAAGCACTAAAGTCGGAAAAATTTCACGTAGATCATCAAATTGGCGCTGATCTAGCATCGAAGATTCGTCGACAAAGCCGATATCGAGTGGCTCTTCGCGCCGTTTCCATCCTTTGATAAAGTCGCTACCCCTCAGACCCGCCGCCGCCAAAGCACCGGGAACCGAGGGCACCGCATCATAGAAGGCCTTGGCACGGTCAAGCGCCACCTCGGTCAGCCCCTCAACCTCGGGGCGGAGGGCTTGTCCAGCCAGCCATTCAGCGATGGCCTCATATTGCGGGTCATAAAGCGGGGTGTAAAGAATTCGGTGGATGGTAGTGGCCGGCACGCCGCGCAGCCGCAACACGGATGCAGCTTTATTTGTGGGCGCCAAAACTGCTAATGAGCGGCGGTCTTTGCGTTTGCGCCCTTCAAAATCGCCAGTGATGATATCAACACCAGCCGCACGCAAGTCTTTGTAAATAGAGGCTAAAAGCATCGTCTTTCCCGAACCTGCCTTGCCCACAACAGCCAAAACCTGCGCCTTTCCTTCAGCGACAGGAGTTAGGGTGGCATTTTCTAAATCGACCCCCATGGCGCGCAAAATATCAGCAACACGATCATAGGCCGATGCCTGATCTTCGGAAAAGGTCGGCGGCGCTTTCGCTACCATTTGCGTGGATTGGGGAAAACTCATTCCCCATTATAGGCAATAGAGCCGGGCGTGAAAAGCGCACAAGAGGGCATGTTGCGCTCTTTTCCGGCTTTCAGTGTCTGGCTTGGACCAAAAGCGGCCAAAGCCTGTTTCACCGTGCACTTTTAGGCGTGGATGGCCCCATCACCGCAGGCCAAGGCCGCCTCGCGTACAGCTTCTGAATAGGTTGGGTGCGCGTGGCAGGTCAAAGCCAAATCCTGTGCCGAGGCCCCAAATTCCATTGCCACGCAAATTTCATGTATCAGGTCGCCCGCCATCGGGCCGATAATATGTGCACCCAAAATCCGGTCCGAGCTTTTGTCGGCCAAGATTTTCACGAAACCTTCGCCTTGGAAAACCGCTTTAGCGCGGCCGTTGCCCATGAAAGAAAAACGCCCCACCTTATAGGCACGCCCTTCAGCATTAAGCTGCTCTTCCGTTTTGCCGACCGAGGCGACCTCGGGTGTCGAATAGACAACACTGGGAATAGCGTCATAATTCACATGGCCCGCCTTGCCAGCCAAAATCTCGGCCAGGGCCATACCCTCTTCTTCGGCTTTATGGGCTAACATGGGGCCTGCTATCGCGTCGCCAATCGCATAAAGGCCCGCAACCGAGGTTTTGAAATGCACATCGGTTTGCACCTGGCCGCGCGGCAAAAGTGCCACACCAAGCGCCTCAAGCCCAAGGCCAGCCACATAGGGCTTGCGCCCCGTGGCCACCAAGACTGCATCAGCATCAAGCACAGTGACCTGACCGTCAGCGTTCAGCTTATAAATCACTTCGGCGCGTTTTTTCACCACTAAAACCGACTGCACGGCAGCACCCAGTACAAATTTAAGACCCTGTTTTGTCAATATTTTTTGGAATGTCTTTGCCAGATCTTTGTCCATTCCCGCGGTTATATGGTCCAAATACTCAACAACCACCACCTCGGAACCAAGGCGCGCATAGATCGAACCCATCTCAAGTCCTATCACGCCCGCGCCGATCACCACCAGCTTTTTAGGAATGCCCCCCAGCGCCAAAGCCCCGGTCGAGGTCATGATAATTTTCTCGTCAATCTCAACATTAGGCAGGCTTGTGGGTTCAGAGCCCGTTGCAATCACAATATGTTTGGCTTGATAAACCGTACCGCCCACTTTAACTTTGCCCGCCGCGGGCACCTCGGCCCAGCCTTTGATCCATGTGACCTTATTCTTTTTCAACAGAAACTCTATGCCTTTGGTGTTTTGGCCCACCACATCGTCCTTATAGGACTGCATTTTGGCCCAATCAACTTTCGGCGCGGCACCCATCAAACCCATTTTTTCGAAATTCATCTGAGCATCATGCAAAGCGTGGGTCGCGTGCAACAGCGCCTTTGATGGGATGCAGCCCACATTCAAACAGGTGCCGCCCAAGTTGTCCCGCCCCTCAGCCAAGGCTACATTCAGGCCCAACTGTGCACAGCGAATGGCACAGACGTAGCCCCCAGGTCCACCACCGATGATGATCACGTCAAAATTTGCCATCACTTTTCCTTACCTAATTCGCTTTTCGGGCCGCTCAGAGCGCCCCTCCCTTACAGATCCATCAGCAAACGACGAGGATCCTCGAGCGCTTCTTTGACCCGCACAAGGAAGGTCACAGCCCCTTTGCCATCAACGACACGGTGATCATAAGATAAGGCCAAATACATCATCGGGCGGATCACGATTTGTCCACCCAACACAACGGGTCGGTCTTGGATTTTATGCATCCCCAAAATGCCCGATTGCGGCGTGTTCAAAATAGGAGAAGACATCAAAGACCCGTAAACTCCACCGTTCGAAATGGTGAAAGAGCCGCCCGACATTTCCGCCATCGACAATTTACCATCACGCGCACGCAGGCCCATTTCAGCAATTTTTTGTTCAATCGCAGCAAAACCCATTTGATCGGCGTCACGCACCACAGGCACGACTAAGCCCGAAGGCGTGCCAACAGCCACACCCATATGGACGTAGTTTTTATAGATCACGTCGGTGCCGTCAATTTCTGCGTTCACTTCAGGTACTTCGCGCAAAGCATGGCAGCATGCTTTAACGAAAAAGGACATAAAGCCCATCTTTACGCCATGTTTCTTTTCGAAAGCATCTTTATAAAGCTTGCGCAGCTCGATCACTGCGGACATGTCGACCTCATTATAGGTGGTCAACATGGCGGCGGTATTTTGGGCTTCTTTGAGGCGGCGCGCGATGGTTTGGCGCAGACGAGTCATTTTCACGCGTTCTTCACGTTGTTGATCTTCAAGCGGTGCCGTGGTGCGCGGGATTATTACTGCAGCGGACGCTCCTGCGGGTGCTGCAGTGATGCTAAGGGCTTGCGCCGCGGCGCGAGCCACATCTTCTTTCATAACACGACCATCGCGGCCAGTTCCTGTCAGGTCACTGCGACTTAGGCCTGTTTCGGCCATGGCTTTTTTAGCGGCGGGCGCATCTTCAATATCTTGAGTGGGCGCTTCAACCTTTGCAGAGACTGAGAGAGTGACCGCCGCTGGGGCGCTTTTAGTGGGGGCCGTGGCCCCTTCGGTGATCGTGGCCAGCAGGCCTGCAGCATTGACCGTTTCGCCTTCAGAGGCCAGAATCTCGGCCAAAATGCCAGTCACGGGGCTTGGCACATCAAGCGAGACCTTATCGGTTTCCAATTCACAAAGAATCTCATCCACTGCGACGGTGTCACCTGGTTTTTTAAACCAAGTTGCAATCGTGGCTTCGGTAACGCTTTCACCTAAGGAAGGTACGCGGACTTCGATGGTCATTTTAGTTTCCTTTGATCGTCAGCGCTTCATTGACCAGCGCATCTTGTTGGATCTTATGTTTTGAGGCCAAGCCCGTCGCAGGGGAAGCAGAAGCATCGCGACCAACATAGGTGGGGCGATTCACTCTATTGCCAGCATGCGTCAGCACCCATTCCAAATTGGGCTCGATGTAAGACCAAGCCCCTTGGTTCTTGGGCTCTTCTTGGCACCAGACCATCTCGGCATTTTTAAAGCGCGAAAGCTCTTTCACCAAAGACTGGGTCGGCATTGGATAAATCTGTTCAACGCGCAAAAGATAGACATCGTCAATTTTTCGCGTATCGCGTTCTGCCAACAGGTCAAAATAGACCTTTCCCGAACACATGACGACGCGTTTGATCTTGGCATCGGGTTTTAACTTATTGGTGGAATGGCCCCTCTCGGCATCATCCCAAAGCACGCGGTGAAAAACCGAGCCTTCGGCAAAATCTTCTAGGTTGGATACGCATTTTGGATGGCGCAATAAAGATTTTGGCGTCATCAGCACTAACGGTTTGCGGAAGTCGCGGTTCAATTGGCGGCGCAAAATATGGAAATAGTTGGCCGGAGTGGTGCAGTTTGCAACGATCCAATTGTCATGGGCTGACATTTGCAAGAAACGCTCAAGCCGCGCAGAGGAATGTTCGGGCCCTTGACCTTCAAAACCGTGAGGCAGCAAAAGAACAAGGCCCGACATGCGCAACCATTTGCTTTCGCCCGAGTTTATGAACTGATCAAACATGATCTGCGCACCATTGGCAAAATCACCAAATTGCGCTTCCCACATTGTCAAAGCATTAGGTTCTGACAAGGAATAGCCATATTCAAAACCCAAAACAGCATATTCAGACAGCATCGAGTCGATCACCTCGTACCGAGATTGGCCTGCACGAATATGGTTCAGCGGATAGAGCCGCTCTTCAGTGTCTTGATCGACAAAGGCCGAATGACGCTGGCTAAAGGTGCCACGTGTGCAATCTTGCCCCGACAGGCGCACAGGCTTGCCATCGAGCAACAAGGTTCCAAAGGCCAAAGCCTCACCCGTAGCCCAGTCTATGCCTTTTTCGTTTGCAAACATTTTATCTTTCGCGTCAAGTTGGCGTCGCAAAGTCTTATGTAGGTTGAAACTTTCAGGCACACGCGTCAAAGCGGCCCCAACCTCTTTAAGAGTTTTCATCGCAACACCGGTGTTGCCGACTTGATAATTTGTAAGATCTTTTGCGCCAATACTCTTCCAGCGCCCGTCAAGCCAATCAGCCTTATTGGGTTTATATTCTTTTCCCGCTTCAAATTCAGCATTCAAAGTGGCCTGAAAGACGGCCTTCATATCTTCGATTTCGCCTTCGGAGATAAGACCATCCGCCACAAGACGTTCAGTATAAAGTTGCAACGTAGTTTTTTGCCGTTTAATCCTGTTATACATGGCAGGATTGGTGAACATCGGCTCGTCACCCTCGTTATGGCCAAAGCGACGGTAGCAAAAAATATCGATCACAACGTCTTTGTGAAAGGTTTGCCTAAACTCGATGGCCACTTTAGCGGCATGAACCACCGCTTCAGGATCATCGCCATTCACGTGGAAAATCGGCGCTTCAACCATCAACGCTATATCGGTTGGATAGGGGGATGAGCGGCTAAACGACGGTGCGGTCGTAAAGCCGATTTGGTTGTTGACCACGATATGGATCGTGCCCCCCGTGCGGTGGCCCTTTAGGCCCGAAAGTCCAAACCCTTCCGCCACAACGCCTTGGCCGGCAAAGGCCGCATCACCGTGCAGCAATACCGGCAACACTTGGGTGCGTTCTGTGTCATTGAGCTGGTCTTGCTTGGCGCGCACTTTGCCCAAAACTACAGGATTAACCGCCTCAAGATGGCTGGGATTTGCGGTCAGCGAAAGATGCACCGTATTGCCGTCAAACGTCCGATCAGACGAGGCTCCAAGGTGATATTTAACGTCGCCCGACCCATCAATGCTTTCAGGTTTGGACGAACCACCTTGAAATTCATTGAAAATCGCACGGTAAGGTTTCATCATCACATTGGCCAAGACCGACAAGCGGCCCCGATGAGGCATACCAATAACCACATCTTTTACGCCCAAACTGCCGCCGCGTTTGATGATTTGTTCCATCGCAGGGATTAAGCTTTCGCCACCATCAAGGCCGAACCGTTTTGTGCCCATATATTTGACGTGTAAAAACTTTTCATAACCTTCCGCTTCGACCAATTTGTTCAAAATGGCCTTGCGCCCCTCGCGGGTAAAGGCGATTTCTTTACCATAACCCTCGATCCGTTCTTTAAGCCAAGATGCCTGTTCAGGATCGGAAATATGCATATATTGCAGCGCAAATGTACCGCAATAGGTGCGTTTCAAAATCTCAATGATTTGCCGCATCGAGGCGTGCCGCAGCCCCAAGACATTATCAATAAAAATAGGGCGGTCTAAATCCGCATCCGCAAAACCGTAAGTAGCAGGATCAAGCTCGGGCGGATTTGAATTTTGCGAAAGACCCAGCGGATCAAGGTCCGCCGCCAAATGTCCCCTAATACGGTAGGAACGAATAATCATGATAGCGCGAATAGAATCAAGCACAGCGCGCTGGATTTGTACATCCGTCAGCTCAACCCCAGCAGCCGTGGCCGCGGCCGTGATTTTGGGCCTTGCCCCGTGCACTTCTTGCGGAGCAAAAAGCGCAAGTTCGCCTGTTAGGGCCAAGGTCAACTCATCATTGGGTTGGGGGGGCCAGTCTTTGCGTGCCCATGAAGGGCCTTGGGCTTGGGCTTTGGCCTCAAGCTCGGTCTCGCCTAGGGCTGCGAAAAACGCAGCCCATCCTGCGTCAACCGAAGTTGGATCGGCGGCATGCTGCGCCGCTAATTGGTCGATATAGGCAGCATTTGCCCCGTCCAAAAAAGTGGCTGAAAAATTTTCATCATTGGGGCTTTGGACAGTCATATGACACCTAAGGATTAAGGGAACCGCGCCATCTTCAAGACGGCGCGATTTATTCTTTTTTATTTTCCAATCGCTTCCATCACGGCCTTGCCCAAATGTGCGGGGCTGTCGGCGACAATGATACCGGCAGA
>DPZQ01000180.1:0-9052 GCA_003536295.1 Rhodobacter sp.
GGCTCAATGTAGGTGGCATCAGCCAAGCCCGGGTCGGTCATAATGGTGGCGGGGTTTGAGTTCACCAAAATTACGCGGTACCCTTCTTCGCGCAGGGCTTTACAGGCCTGAGCGCCAGAATAATCAAACTCGCAGGCCTGGCCAATCACGATGGGCCCGGCGCCGATGATCATAATGGAATTGATATCGGTTCTCTTTGGCATCGTAGCCTCCATCTGCGCAAAACTTTCGGGGTTATATCTAGGCCTGACTTGGGCGCAAGTCCTATTGCGTATGCTTTGACGTGACTCTTGTTGGTTTTTTACATCCCAAGCGCCAATTTGGCCCCATTTTGGCAAAATGATCTGGAAGCGCACCCACAAAAGCCCTATGTCGCCCCAAGGTTACGCCAAATGCGTACCAAGCTTGCAAGGATGACGCGGTGATCATTTATGAAAATGGCCCAAACGGTCAGGCTGCTTATTTTGATAGGCCGCGAAATCTGATCATCGCCCATCACCCAGATGAGGTGGGCCCCGCTTTGGCCCAACTTGACCGCGCGCGTGCCTTGGGGTTTTTCGTAGCAGGCTATTTGAGTTACGAGGCTGGTTTAGCACTTGAACCTGCGCTTGTCCCCCTTATTCCCCAAACACGAGAAGCACCGCTTTTAGCCTTTGGCGTCTATGAGGCCCCTCGCGCGGCCGACCAAGTTTTTTCTAAAGCCCAAGTGCTGTCAAAAGAGGTTCAACTTTCCGCCTTTACCCCCCTGATCAGCCGCACTGCCTATGAAACGGCATTTAACAAGGTTGCGGCCTATATTGCGGCAGGTGATTGTTATCAAATCAACCTGACCTTTCCCCTGATCGCTCAGCTGACGAAAGGCACAGGCCTTGGGCTTTACGGCGCTTTGCGCGCTCGCCAAACGGTTGGCCATGGCAGTTATATTAATTTTGGTGATCAGATCGAGGTAATCTCACGCTCACCAGAGCTGTTTTTCTCACTTGATGCTGAGGGGCAAATATCAGCGCGCCCGATGAAGGGTACCGCCCCGCGCCACCCCGACCCTGTAGAAGACCGTGCGATTGCGAGTGCGCTTGCGGCCTCTGGGAAGGACCGCGCAGAAAATCTGATGATAGTTGATCTGTTGCGTAATGACATCGCGCGGATCGCCAAAACGGGCACCGTAAAAGTGCCCGAGCTTTACGCCATTGAAACCTATGCGACGGTGCATCAAATGTCGTCGCGCGTGATCGGGCAGCTGGCAAAGCCAGCAGCCCTTACCGATGTTATGGCGGCACTTTTTCCTTGTGGCTCGATCACAGGCGCGCCGAAAATTCGTGCCATGCAAATCATCGCTGAGGTCGAGCCCACGCCGCGCGGCCTTTATTGCGGAGCCATGGGCTGGATGGGACCCGATGGGTGTGCCAACTTCAATGTTGGCATTCGAACTTTGCGGCTGTTTAAAGATAAAAGCGTGCATCTTAACGTTGGGGGTGGCATCGTTTATGACAGCACCGCCTCTGGGGAATATGAGGAAGCCTTATGGAAAGCCCGTTTTGCGTATCTGACCTAGCGCTGAAAAATCCAGATTTTGCACTGATCGAAACCCTTGGCTGGACAGGGCGAGAGCTGGCCCGCCTTGATCTTCATTTAGTGCGATTGGCACGTGGAGCGCAATTTCTGGGTATGAAAGTTGACCTTGTCCAAGCACAGGATTTACTAAAGGCTGCCACCTTGCCTGACCGTCCTGCAAGACTGCGCTTAACGTGCAAGCTTTCGGGGGCGCTTGAAGTGGTGGCAAGTGACATGCCAGCAGCCCAAATGATTTGGCGGGTTGGGCTTTCAAACATGACCTTAGATCCGCATGATTCCTATTTGCAGATCAAATCAACCCATCGCCCTGTTTACGACGCCGCACGCCAGCACATGGCCCCCCAGTTTGACGAAATGATACTTACGAATGCGCAAAGTGAAGTTTGCGATGGCACCATCACCACCGTCTTCTTTGACCGAGGCCAAGGGCTTTGCACCCCGCCCCAAACTGCAGGGTTGTTGCCAGGCATTCTGCGCCAAGAAATGCTCAGCAAAGGGCTTTGCCGCGAAGAAACATTGATGGCGCAAGATCTGCATAAGGTGCGCCTTTTTGTTGGTAATGCTTTGCGCGGATTAATAAAAGCAAATTTTTACCCATAATATGCTTATGCTTGCAGCCTAAAGAACGGCAGGGTATTCATAACCGTATATGTAAGGGGGACCCATGAGCTACCAAAAGGTTTTCACAAAATGGCAAACAAACCCAGAGCAATTTTGGCTTGAGGCCGCGCAAGACATAGACTGGGTCAAAGCGCCCGTGAAAGCACTGAATGGAAAAAATGCGCCCGTTTATGAGTGGTTTACCGACAGCTTGGTGAATGGCTGCTATAATGCCGTTGACCGACATGTTGTCGCCGGGCGAGGCGATCAAGTAGCAATCATTCATGACAGCCCCGTCACGGGCACAAAACGCGCAATCACGTACAGTGAACTGCAAGAGAATGTTGCACGTTTGGCAGGCGCTTTGAGTGCCAAGGGCGTGAAGCTAGGTGACCGAGTGATCATCTATATGCCAATGGTGCCAGAAGCATTAGAAGCGATGCTGGCATGCGCACGCATAGGCGCTATTCACTCGGTGATTTTTGGGGGGTTTGCGGCTGCTGAACTTGCAGTGCGCATTAATGATTGCACACCAAAAGCAATTATCGCGGCCTCTTGCGGGATCGAACCTGCACGCGTGGTGGCCTATAAGCCTTTGCTAGACAATGCCATTGAAATGGCTGAGCATAAGCCAGAATTTTGCATCATTTTGCAACGCCCCCAAACTGACGCACCGATGATCCCAGGGCGTGATTTTGGCTGGGTAGAGGTACAAAAAAACGTGGCGCCTGCCGACTGTGTGGCGGTTTTGGGCAATCACCCCGCCTATATTCTTTACACTTCGGGTACGACGGGGGCCCCTAAAGGGGTAGTGCGCCCAACGGCAGGCCATTTGGTAGCACTGAATTGGACGATGCGTGCCATTTACAATGTGGGTGTGGGCGATGTTTTTTGGGCGGCTTCGGATGTGGGCTGGGTAGTTGGACACAGCTATATCTGCTACGCACCATTAATCGCCGGCTGCACTACAATAATTTATGAGGGCAAGCCAGTAGGTACGCCCGACGCCGCAGCCTTTTGGCGGGTAATTGACGAACATAAGGTGCGCTCATTCTTTACTGCGCCCACAGCCTTGCGAGCGATTAAGCGCGATGATCCCCAAGGTTTATCAGTGGGTCGTCACGCGATGGACAATTTGCAAGCGATCTTTCTTGCGGGCGAGCGCGCGGACCCAGACACGATTGAATGGGCACAGCGCCATACAGGAAAACCCGTTTTTGACCATTGGTGGCAAACCGAAACAGGTTATGCGATTGCGGCAAACCCGTTAGGACTTGGGGCGTTGCCCGTCAAAATCGGTAGTCCCTCGGTACCGATGCCCGGCTATGATCTTCAGATTTTGGATGAAGGCGGCCACCCAGTTGGCACGAATATATTAGGCGCAATTGTCGTCAAACTACCTTTGCCACCTGGCTGTTTGCCAACCCTTTGGAATGCGCCCGATCGTTTTCACAAAAGCTATCTTGCCCATTTTCCAGGCTATTATGAGACTGGCGATGCGGGCTTTATTGATGATGATGGCTATATCTACATCATGGCGCGCACCGATGACGTGATCAATGTGGCGGGCCACCGCCTATCCACAGGCGCCATGGAAGAGGTGTTGGCCGCCCATCCCGACGTTGCAGAATGTGCCGTAGTTGGCATTTCGGATACACTTAAGGGTCAGTCCCCGCTTGGGTTCATCTGCCTCAACAAAGGTGTCACGCGCCCACATGCAGCGATTATCGCCGAATGTGTCTCCCTTATGCGCGAAAAAATTGGCCCTGTGGCCGATTTCAAACGCGCCTTGGTTATTGATAGGTTGCCCAAGACCCGCTCGGGCAAGATTTTGCGTGCGATCATGGTAAAGCTGGCGGATCAGCAACCCTATAAAGAACCCGCCACCATTGACGACCCCGCAATTTTGGATGAGCTCCGCGAGGCGCTTCAGTCGATTGGCCTTGCCGGCAAAGCGCTATAAAATACGCTAAGCCAGCCGCGCATGAGCATAGGATTGCCCACTTCAACCTTTTTTAGCAAACTCGAAGAGTGAAAGTTCGCATCTTAGGCGGCTATTCGAATTGCTCTCCCAGCATACGTTCTTCCAGTGAATGGCCCGCGTCAAATAAAATGCGGTATTCCACGTCCGAGGATGAGCGCACTTCAACACTTATCACATCGCGCACCGAGCGGCTGTCGGCGTCGGCCATCACGGGGCGTTTTTCCGGGTCAATCACATCAAACCGTACCACCGAGGTTTTGCGCAACAATGCCCCGCGCCAGCGTCTGGGGCGAAAAGGGGCGATGGCGGTCAGCGCTAACACATCCGAACCTATCGGCAAAATCGGCCCATGCGCTGAGTAATTATAAGCGGTTGAGCCAGCAGGCGTGGCCAATAATGCCCCATCGCAGATCAATTGCGCCAATCTTTCTCGCCCATCAACCGACACGCGCAGCTTTGCGGCCTGTGGGCCAGCGCGTAGGATCGAGACTTCATTGATCGCCAATTCCGTAATAACCGTACCAGAAAGGGTGGTGGCGCACATGCTGAGCGGATTGATCACCTCAACCAGCGCCGCGTCTAGCCGTTCAATCAACGTATCGGCACCGTAGCTGTTCATCAAAAAACCAATGGTGCCGCAATTCATCCCATAAACGGGCGCATCGTAGCCCACATAATCATGCAAAGTTTGCAACATAAACCCATCGCCACCCAAAGCGACAATGACTTTAGCATCTTCTGGCATGACTTGTCCGTAGCGTGCCGTAAGCTCGGCCAAGGCACCCTGTGCTTCCGGACTGTTTGATGCCAAAAAAGCAATAGCCATGAATTTTCCTTTTAAACAAATCCTCATAAAACTTTGGTCGCAAAGCGGGCCAGACTCAAGCCCTTTTGCAAGCATGGCCTTTTTGAAAGACTGCGGCAAATAGTACTTTGATCACTTCTGCCCTTTTTAATTCGAATTCTTTGTTTTAGACGTGATCGATAATTTTGAGGAGGAGCTCCAATGACCACGTCGCACCGTGATTCCGGTTTTTTTACTGACACGCTCGCCCAACGCGACCCTGCTTTATTCAAGGCCGTCACGCAAGAACTGGGCCGCCAGCGCAACGAAATCGAACTGATTGCTTCAGAAAATATTGTCTCGCGCGCGGTGATGGAGGCTCAAGGCTCGGTCATGACCAACAAATACGCTGAGGGCTATCCAGGTCGGCGCTATTATGGTGGTTGTGAATATGTCGATATTGCCGAAAACCTAGCGATTGAGCGGGCGTGCGCATTATTTAACTGCGCCTATGCCAATGTGCAGCCCAATTCGGGCAGCCAAGCCAACCAAGGGGTGTTTCAAGCACTGCTACAACCAGGCGACACCATCTTGGGCATGAGCCTTGATGCCGGCGGTCACTTGACCCATGGCGCGGCCCCCAATCAGTCGGGGAAATGGTTTAACGCGGTTCAATATGGCGTGCGCCAGCAAGATAGTCTGCTTGATTATGATCAAGTGGCAGAGCTGGCTGCGGCCCATAAGCCGAAAATGATCATTGCGGGCGGCTCTGCCATCCCACGGATTATTGATTTCAAGAAAATGCGCGAAATCGCTGACACGGTCGGGGCTTATTTGCTAGTGGATATGGCGCATTTCGCAGGTTTGGTTGCGGCAGGACTTTATCCTTCGCCATTCCCGCATGCCCATGTGGCCACTACAACCACCCATAAAACTCTGCGCGGCCCGCGCGGGGGTATGATCGTCACCAATGACGAATCTTTAGCCAAAAAATTCAACTCGGCAATTTTCCCAGGCATTCAAGGCGGCCCCTTGATGCATGTGATCGCAGGCAAAGCCGTTGCCTTTGGCGAGGCGCAGCGCCCCGAGTTTAAAGCCTATCAACAGGCCGTTATCTCCAATGCACAATCCTTGGCCGATCAGCTGATGAAAGGTGGTCTTGATATCGTGACGGGCGGCACCGATACGCATGTGATGCTGGTCGATTTGCGACCCGCAGGTGTTAAAGGCAATGACACGGAAAAAGCCTTGGGCCGCGCCCATATCACGTGCAACAAAAATGGCATTCCCTTTGACCCCGAAAAGCCTACCGTGACTTCGGGAGTGCGCTTGGGTACACCCGCAGGCACGACCCGCGGCTTTGGTGAGGCAGAGTTTCGCCAAATCGGCGATTGGATTGTTGAGGTTGTGAACGGTCTGGCCAAAAATGGCCCCGAAGGCAATGGTGCCGTGGAAGAGGCTGTCAAGGCCAAGGTTGAGGCCTTATGCCAATCCTTCCCCATCTACTCAGACCTATAAAGCAATTGGAGGGCGTCACCCGCGCCCTCCTTTGCCACCCCCCGCTTCCCTTAGGGGGTATTTTGGTTAGGGTTTTCCCATGCTAAACACCGTAATTTACCCCAGCCAACAGCCAACAGATAACCCTCCACTTTTAATCGTACATGGCCTTTTTGGATCAGCGCGTAATTGGGGTGTAATGGCGCGCCGCCTGTCTGATGTGCGCACCGTCTTGGCAGTTGATATGCGCAATCACGGCAGCAGTTTTTGGAGTGACGCCCACTCTTACGAAGCAATGGCAGACGACCTGGCCAAAGTGATCGCAGCCCATGGTGGCCAAGCCGATGTCGTGGGCCATTCCATGGGCGGCAAAGCGGCCATGGTCTTGGCATTGGCGCATGGCGCGACTACAAGGCGGCTTTTGGTCGGTGACATAGCGCCTGTGGCCTATCAGCACGATCAAAGCCCCAATATCAAGGCGATGAAGTCACTTAATCTTTCAGCCATCCGAAATCGCGCTGAAGCAGATGCGGCTTTGGCGCAGTCTTTAGCGGATGAAAGCCTACGGGCCTTTTTGTTGCAATCACTGGATTTCAAAACCACGCCGATTTCTTGGCGCATCAATCTTGAAGCCCTCGAAGCGTCAATGCCAGGAATCGTAGGCTGGCCAGATATTTCGGGGCAGTTTGAGGGGCCTGTTTTATTTTTGTCGGGCGGCGCGTCGCATTATGTTCAAACCGAAAGCCGCCTTAAAATTCGTGCATATTTTCCAAAAGCGAGGTTTGCTAAAATCCCAAATGTGGGCCACTGGCTGCACGCCGAAAACCCACGCGCCTTCGAAGAAACGCTACGCCTATTCCTAGGCTCCGCGCAAGATTAGCGGGTTTTGCGCATTTTCATCCTAAACAGCAGGCCATCTTTCAGCCAAAAATGGTGATAAAGCGCTGCCGCCACATGAAGCCCAACCAAAACAATAACAAAGGTCGTGGCTGTTTGATGTATATTCGCAGCAAGACCAATTCCGCCATACCACGCCATCATCCCTGAGATCGGCACAAAAATCATCAAGCCATATAGACCCAAATGCCCCAAGTGTCCCGCCATCTGCATTGCACGGGTCTCGCTCTCTGGCGCATCGGGCACGCCACGGCGCACACGCAAAGCCAAACGCCAAAGGACCAGCACCAACACACCGATCCCCACATAGACGTGCAAAAGCACAGTGGACGAAATGTCCCCCCCTTGCCCGCGCGATAGGGCGCGCCAGGCTTTTCCGATGGGTCCATTAAGCACAAATTGGCTGCCTATCAGCAGCGCAATACCCCAATGTAGCCAAATTTGAACCGCAGAATAGGCAGGTGGTGAGGGTTTAGGAAAAGTCATCGGATGTTCCTTAAACAAATGAGGAGATAGCCGGTTTATAGCTAAGCGCTTATGGCGCACCCGTTCAATTCACAAGACTGGCACAGGTCAGCTCTAGCTTAGTCAAAGGGCGGCTTGTGAATTTCGCCGAAAAAGGGGCCCCCTAACGAACCCGAATAATTTGTAACAATGGCAAAATATGACGCATGTCTGGTCCATGCTCTTGCCCTGTTAGGGCTTTGCGTAGTGGCATGAACAGTCCTTTGCCTTTGCGGCCCGTCGCCTCTTTAACGGCGGTGGTCCATTGACCCCAGCTATGTTCGTCAAGTTTGCCAGCTGGCAAAAGCGTCATGGCTTGTGCCACAAAATCGGCATCTTCCGTATCGATAAACGGCTCAGCACCTTGTGAAAAAAGCTGCCACCAGCCGGCAAGATCAGCCAAAACCATTATATTATCGCGCGCCACTTGCCAAAAACCTAGGGCCAAATCATCAGGCACGCCCAGCGTTTTTATCTGAGCTGCGACCGCGTCAAATGGCAGGCCTTGGACATATTGGCGCGTCAAAGGGAAAAGATCTTCAGCATCAAATTTCGTGGGGGCCGCGCCAAAGGTTGACGGGTCGAAATGGGCGGCTATCTCTTCTAAATTTGACATTACTTCGATAGGCTGAGACGAGCCCAAACGCGCCATCATTGACAAAAGCGCCGCCGGCTCAACACCGCGATCGCGCAGGTCACGCAAGGACAAGGTGCCCAACCGTTTAGACAAAGCCTCACCCTGCGGGCCCGTAAGCAATGAATGGTGCGCAAATGACGGGGGCGTGCCACCCATCGCTTGCATGATTTGAATTTGCGTGGCGGTATTAGTCACATGGTCAGCCCCGCGCACGATATGGGTCACGCCCATATCAATATCATCAACCGACGAGGCAAATGTATAAAGCACCTGACCATCAGCCCTGATCAAAACCGGGTCCGAAACAGAAGCCGCGTCTATTGAGAGGGGGCCTAAGATCCCGTCAACCCATTCGATGCGGTTTTGCTCAAGCTCGAAGCGCCAATAGCCTTCTTTACCACCGGCGCGCGCCGTGTCTTTTTCTGTGTCGCTTAGTCTTAGAGCTGCGCGGTCATAGACGGGCGGCTTGCCCATATTCAGTTGTTTTTTGCGTTTGAGATCCAGCTCAACAGGCGTTTCAAAACATTCGTAAAAAAGTCCTTGGTCACGCAGTTGATCGGCCACTTCTGCATAGCGG
>DPZQ01000180.1:9074-13284 GCA_003536295.1 Rhodobacter sp.
ATCGGCGGCCGCTTCGCGGTAACGTTCAAGACGCAACGATTGGCGCTCAACCCGGTCCCAAGTTAGGCCCAACCACTCAAGATCAAACATCAACGCGTCGACGTATTCTTGGCGCGAACGCTCTTGATCTGTGTCGTCCAAGCGCAAAATGAATGTGCCGCCACTTTTTTGCGCGATCAGATAATTCATCAAAGCGGTGCGCAAGTTTCCAACATGGATATAGCCTGTTGGCGAAGGGGCAAAACGTGTGATGGTTTTCATGGGGATCTCCTGATCCGTCCCATTTTTCACATGGCAAGGAAAATGTCCATATCCGGCAATCTCTAAGACCCACATTTGGGCCCACCGAAGTATTTTCGTAGCAAGACCAACAGTTCAAGCAAGCCTTTAGCCTGATGAGCGATGAAGGCCTTAGCGTCATCGCCAAACCAGATGCATTGGGTGTAGGTGTCACCGTAGGGATTACACCTCGTTTTTGAGATGACGAAATAGATATAGAACGGAGCCACAATCATCGATTGTCAACACAAAAAGGCGGTATAAAGGCCCGAAAGATTTACAATGCGGCTGTAATTCTCACCGTAGCGCTTGCACCATCCATAGTAGGTTTTACCAAAAATTCCCGCCACGACGCGCTCTTATAACATCCATTCCACCAGTCAGATGAACCTCAATCTCCCAAAATAAATGGCGCTAGGTTTTGCACGAATGCAAACCTAACTTAAGCCTTACGTGTCGCAGGCGTCTCGAAAATGGTTGGCAATCGGATAGCGCCGATCCAGCCAAAAGGCCTTTTTGGTCAACCTGGTGCCTGGAGCTGATTGATAGCGCTTATATTCGCTGATCATCAGCAAATGTTCGATATGCTGAACAGTTTTTTTGTCAAAGCCCATGGCGCAGATCTGCTCGAAAGATTTTTCTCCTTCGATCATCGCTTCTAAAATTGGGTCCAGCACCTCATAGGGGGGAAGGCTGTCATCATCGCGCTGATCAGGACGCAGCTCGGCGCTGGGAGGTTTTTCTATGATGTGAGCGGGAATAATAGCCCCTGCAGGCGCCTGCATCCACGGCAGGTGGTTTGCATTGCGCCAGAGGCACATTTCAAAAACGCGGGTTTTATAAAGATCTTTTATCGGGTTAAATCCGCCGTTCATATCGCCATAAATCGTGCAATACCCAACGGCCATTTCTGATTTATTACCTGTAGTTAAAACCATCGCACCTGTGGCATTCGACAGAGCCATCAACAAAAGCCCACGCAGGCGAGATTGGATATTTTCATGGGTGATAGATGGAGGCTGATCGGGCAAGAACGGAGCTATAACCTCCTCAACCGCGGCTTGAGGGCCCAAAATAGGCAAAGTCGCAAGGGCTACCTGCAGATTTTGCGCCAAAAGCTGCGCATCTTCCGACGATCTGGCCGACGTATAGGCCGAGGGCAGCATATAGCACTGCACCTGCGCGGCTCCGATTGCATCAGCGGCAAGCGCAGCCACTAGGGCGCTGTCTATGCCTCCTGAAAGACCCAGCACAACTTTGGAAAAGCCAGTTTTTGCCAGATAATCCCGCAAGCCCACAACCATAGCATGATAGTCAGCCTCTGCGGGCGTGGGTTGCTTAGCCAAAGGTTGGGGGCAGATGTGCCAGCCTGCGTCATGTTCCTCTAGGTCAACGGTTTGCAAGCAGGCCTCGAAGGCCGGCAATTGCACCGCCAGCTCACCCTTGGGGTTCAGCCCAAAGGACGCACCGTCAAACACCTGATCATCCTGTCCGCCCACCATATTCAAATAAACAGCAGGCAGCTCCGTCTCAATGACCCGCGCCACCATCAGATTTTGGCGCAGTTCTTGTTTTGCGCGATGGTAGGGTGAGCCATTGGGCACCAACAAGAACTCGGCGCCCGATTCGACCAAAGTCTCGGCCACATCCGCATACCAAGCATCTTCGCAAATAGGTGAGCCAATGCGCAAAGGCCCAACGCGGTAGGGACCGCAAATGTCCGCAGACACAAAAACACGTTTTTCGTCAAAAACGTGATCATTGGGCAGGTGATGTTTTAAGATCACTGTGTCAATTTTACCGCCTTGCAAAATATAATACGCATTGTAAAGTCTATTTTCCTTACGCGCGGGACCGCCAATTGCGATGGCGGGGCCATCTTTGGTCAGGGGGGCCAAATTTTCAATCGTGGCTATCGCTTTATTAACAAAACTTGGCTTTAAGATAAGGTCTTGAGCTTGGTAACCTGTGATGAACATTTCAGGAAAAGCAATTAGATCTGCGCTTTGGTCTTGAGCCTTTAGCCAAGACTCTCGCACCATTTGCGCATTAGCACCAAGCGCCCCAACTGTTGGGTTAAGCTGCGCCAACATCAAACGAAAGGTCGTCTTCATTCTTTTTTTGCCTTCCGCAATATGCAAGAGTGGTTACTTTTCTTTATCACAAAGCCTGCCAAGGAAAAGCAGTTAAGCAACCGATACTTGTCAGATTGTTTTTACAAAGCTAGGAAGAGAGGCAATAAATACTGGCACAGTCACAGGCAAGGTACTATAATGATAATCAAACAGTGCATTAGCCCCACATGGGTGACCAAAAATCTCCTTGCGATTGTCGCGACATGTTTCGCTTTGACCGCCTCGCCCCCCCTTTGGGCGCAAGAGGTTGTGCCCCTTACGGCCGAGCAAAGCAAAATCATCACCAAACAGTATGACGATGGCTCGATTTACCAAGGTACGTTTCGCGACGGAAAACCCCATGGGATTGGCTCATTTCGGCTGACTAACGGATATGAATATGTTGGCGATTGGGTCGACGGCGTCATAACGGGCATGGGCGAAGCACGCTATGCCAATGGCGCGGTATACACGGGCATGTTTTTAGATGGTAAACCAAATGGCAATGGTCTCATTTCTTATGCCGATGGCTCAAGCTACGAAGGCGCCTGGATCATGGGGGCCATGACGGGCAAAGGTGTTGCAAATTATTCAGACGGCTCGACCTACACGGGCGGCTTTGAAAATGGGCAAATGAATGGCCAAGGGGTGATGACGTCAGACGATGGCGCGTATTTTGAAGGCATGTGGGTCGCTGGAGTCAAACAGGGCAAAGGAGTTTTAACCTTTGCTGATGGCGCTGTTTATGAAGGCAACTTTGAAAAAGGTCAACGGGCAGGTCAAGGTAAGTTGGTTTTGCCAGATGGTCTTACCTATGAAGGCACTTGGATTGACGGGCAAATGAATGGCGAAGGTGTTTTGACCCAGCCAAACGGTGATGTCTTTAAGGGCACGTTGATAAATGGCATGCGCCAAGGCGAGGGTCGCGTTGAAAGCCTAAACGGTGATGTTTATGAAGGCGCGTTCGTGGCTGACAAACGTCGTGGAAAAGGAATTTTTAGCACCAAAGACGGCTACAAATATGACGGTAATTGGGTCGATGGCCAGATGGAAGGGGTAGCAACCGTCATTTATCCAGACAAAACGGTCTACCAAGGAATTTTTTCAAATGACCGGCCCAATGGCAGAGGAAAAATCGAATATCCTGACGGCTCGATGCTTGAAGGCACCTGGTTTGATGGCGTGATCCAAGGTGCGGGCCGTGCTGTTTACGCCGATCAAGTGATTTATGAGGGCAACTTTAAAGATGCCCTCCCCGACGGAGAAGGGGTGATGACCTATCCTGATGGCTACAGTTATGAAGGGGGTTGGCTTGTGGGCAAGCGACACGGCCAAGCAGTGGTCGATTATGCGGATGGGACCAGTTTTTCTGGCAATTTCTTGGATGGAGCGCGTGAAGGACAGGGCGAGATTGTGATGCCTGATGGCTTTCGCTATTCAGGCGAATGGAAAGCCGGCGAGATTGACGGCAATGGGATTGCAACCTACAGCAATGGCGACGTCTATGAGGGCCACTTTAGCTTAGGCCAGCGCCAAGGCAAAGGTGAAATGCGCTATACTTCGGGGCAAGTCTTAAATGGGGATTGGGATAAGGGTATCTATATATCAAAAGAAACGCAACTTTCTGGACCCAGTTCATCAATCGCGGAACCCGCCAACCCCGCCGTAGCAGGCCAATAAGTCCCTAAACAAGTCTATTAGCGGCCAGATCGCAAATGATTGCTTGACCCTTGGCAATAAGGGCTGCCTGACGCTCGGGGGTGAAGCCGCCCCACAGATGATAGGCCTGCCCCATGCGGGGATTTCTCTTAAATAAT
>DPZQ01000144.1 GCA_003536295.1 Rhodobacter sp.
GGTATCAATAAATGTTAATTTGTTTGATTTGCTTTCAATTTGATAAGCCCCAATATGCTGTGTGATTCCACCAAATTCTCCAGATACGACATTTGCACTTCTTAATACATCAAGTACAGAAGTTTTACCGTGGTCAACATGGCCCATAATCGTGATGATCGGCGGGCGAGTTTGCAAGCTTTCAGGCGCATCTTTTACCATGTCGATCACTTGCTCAACATCAGCATCAGAAACACGCACCGATTTATGACCAAACTCTTCTATTACAAGTTCAGCCGTGTCGGCATCAATCGCTTGGTTCATCGTTACCATCATGCCCATTTTCATTAGGCTTTTGACAACATCTCCCGCGCGTTCGGCCATGCGGTTCGCCAATTCTTGCACCACAATTGATTCTGTGACTTTGACTTCACGCACGACTTTTTCGGCTTTTACATCCAGGCCCATCGCTTTTTGGCGCGCTTTTTCTTGCTTGCGTTTCATAGCCGCCATTGAGCGCGTGCGGCCACCTTCGCCAGCCAAAGCATCATTCAGTGTCAGCTTGCCCGAGCGGCGCGCATCATCTGATTTGGTTTTGGCATTGCGTTCACGTTCGCGGTCTTCGCGTTCACGGTCGGTTTTGCGTGGGCCCAAGGCGGGTTTAAGGGACGCAGGGCCACGAATATCATCCGACGGCGTGGCCGTAGTGGTTGCTGTGGTGCGACGAGCCGTTGGATTTTTCGCGGGTTCCGAGGCGGCGGCGGCACGTTGAGCTTTGATTTCTGCTTCTGCTGCTGCGCGCTTTTCTTCTTCAGCCTTGGCACGCTGAAGTTCGCCTCGTTCGCGCTCTTCACGGTCTTTTATTTCTATTTCGTCACGGCGCTTTTGGCGATCATCTTCGCGCAGCTTATCATCTGCCAGACGCTTAGCCGCATCTTCAACTTCACGGGCTTTTGCATTACGCAAAGCTGCCAAGCGGCGCTCCATTTCCACATCTGTGATTCCCGCAGGCCGTTTACTTGGGTCTCCCAAATGTGACGGGGTGCCAGCTGCCACCGCACCTGCCACGCCAGGCTTAGGCGCCATCACGCGTTTACGTTTAGTTTCGACCACAACACTTTTAGTGCGGCCATGACTAAAGCTTTGCTTTACTTGCCCAGAGCGC
Organism: Rhodobacter sp.; assembly: GCA_003536295.1. Classification (GTDB taxonomy): domain Bacteria; phylum Pseudomonadota; class Alphaproteobacteria; order Rhodobacterales; family Rhodobacteraceae; genus UBA10365. The sequence continues at coordinate 1,145 of DPZQ01000144.1, forward strand.
GACCCGCCGCCGAGGCCAAGAGGTTTTTTGCCGTCAGTATCGCTCATGCGTCTTTCGTATCCCTTTTGACGGTCATGCCGCCGATGTGCTCGCGTATACCTGCGAGCCTTGCCGCTTCCTCTACAATACGCTTCGTCAAACCGCCAGAAGCAAGCGCGACGTGTATTGCATAATCTCGTCCAAATGCCAAACCCAATTCCTGTTGCGTTAAGCAACCAATAAATGCATTTGGCCCCTCGGGAGGGTGTAACTTGGTTTTTCCCCGCTCAGAACCATCAGATGCCTGTATTAGCACTGCGGCCTTATCTTTTGTAAGCCAATCTTTGACTTTTTCAAATCCTGTAACCGCTTTAGAGGCTTTACGCGCCATAGACAATAAATCCACAACGCGCCGCGCCAATTGCTTTTCTAACAGATCACAAAGGCCTGAAGCCGATTCTCCCTGCAACGTCACAGGTTTGCGCGCAGCACGGGCGAACAGTCCTTTGGTGACCGCTTTTTCAATAGCGCCACGACTGGCCACCACATAAAAGCCACGACCTGGCAAACGCTCTAGCACATCGGGCACAACTTGACCATCTGGCCCCAAGCCGAAGCGGATCAAACCCACTTTTGGTTGGCTTTCCCCGGTTACGATGCAGCGTCTTTCAGGAAGATGGCCTAAGTCGTCTTGTGCGTCTATTTCCAAAGATTTGCCCAAGGCCTATTCGGCCTTGGCCTCCTCGATTGCGTCAATGATCCCAATTTCGGTGGGGTCAACCCAGCCCAACATAACGCGCGCCGTCATAACAAGGGTTTGCGCCTCTTCCAGGCTGACTTCGAATTTCTCAAGAACACCTATATCTTTGACGCGGGCGCCATCAACAGTTGTCCAACCGCCCGCCAACTCCCAATCGGCACAGGTGGCAAAATCCTCTAGCGTTTTAATGCCATCTTCAGCCAAAGCTTCCAGCATAGGAGCTGTTAGACCTTCAAAGTTCACAAGACTGTCTTCAACACCCATGGCCCGGGCATTTTCCATGGCCTTGATGTTAGCAGCTTCTAGGTGATCACGTGCACGAGCTTGTAATTCGCCTGCTGTACCTTCGTCAAAGCCGTCAATCGACAGAAGCTCATCAACTTCAACATAGGCAACTTCGTCCAAAGTGGTAAAGCCTTCGGACACCAGCAATTGTGCCATCATTTCGTCAATATCCAGCGCATCCACAAATAGTTTGGTGCGTTCGGCAAACTCTGCCTGACGCCGCGCGCTTTCGTCTGACTCTGTGACTATATCGATATCAAGATTGGTCAATTGGCTTGCCAAGCGCACATTTTGCCCACGACGGCCAATCGCCAAAGACAGCTGCTCATCTGGTACAACAACTTCAATTTTTCCGGCCTCTTCGTCAAAAACAACTTTCGACACTTCCGCAGGTTGCAGCGCATTTACCAAGAAGGTGGCTTGATCTTCATTCCATGGGATGATGTCGATCTTCTCGCCTTGCAACTCATTCACAACGGCCTGAACACGGCTACCGCGCATACCAACGCAGGCACCAACAGGGTCAATGGAATTATCAAATGAGATGACTGCAATCTTAGCACGTGAACCTGGGTCGCGCGCGACTGCTTTGATTTCAATTATGCCGTCGTAAATCTCGGGCACTTCCATTTTAAACAGTTCGGCCATGAATTGCGGATCGGTGCGTGATAGAAACACCTGCGGCCCCCGCGGTTCGCGGCGCACGTCTTTGATATAGGCGCGAACACGGTCATTGGGGCGATAGCTTTCGCGACCAATTTTTTCGTTCCGCCGCAAAATTGCTTCACCGCGGCCAATATCGACAATGAGATTGCCATATTCTTCGCGCTTAACCAGACCATTGATGATCGTGCCTTTTCGGTCTTTGAATTCTTCATATTGGCGGTCACGTTCTGCTTCGCGTACTTTTTGCAAAATAACCTGTTTTGCACTTTGCGCAGCAATACGCCCCAGCTCAACAGGGGGCACTTCGTCAACGATTTCATCACCGACCTGAGGGTCAGCCAAATGATCCTTGGCCTGCTCTAGTGTCAGTTGAGCGTGGTGGTTTTCGACCTCGTCGCCGTCAATAACGGTGCGCACGCGGGTAAAGGTCGCACGGCCCGTTTTACGATCGATATGTACACGAATATCAAGCTCGGCCCCATAGCGCGACTTTGCAGCGCGGGCCAAAGATTCTTCCATGGCTTGCACCACCAAATCGGGGTCGATCATCTTTTCGCGCGCTACCGCTTCGGCGGTTTGCAGCAGTTCGAGCTGGTTGGCAGAGGTAATTGCCATGTTCTGTCTCCTGAAGAATCGGTTAGTGTTGGGTTTCGGGCATGCCGAGATCTTCGATCTCGTCTGCATCGTCACCGTCGGATGTTTCGATTTCGTCAAATTCAGTTTCGTCGATCGCACCTGTGGCTTTGCGCTGACGCAACATTTCGGCTATCAAGTCGTCGGTCAGAACCAATTTGGCATCTGACAACCACTCAAATTGCAACCCAATCGTGCCTTCTTCGATTTCCAACAGCACTTCTTCGCCTTCGATCCCGACCAGATTGCCTTTAAAGCGGCGGCGTCCGTCGATCAATTCGGTGGTCTCGATGCGTGCCTCATATCCTTGCCAGATGTCAAAATCTTTGAGGCGGGTCAAAGGTCGATCAATCCCAGGGCTTGAAACTTCTAGAACATATTGATCGTCAAGCGGGTCTTCTACGTCTAAAATCGCAGAAATCGCTGTCGAAATTTTAGCACAGTCTTCAACTATAATGCCACCATCGGGTCGATCAGCCATCACTTGCAAAATACGGGTTTTACCGCCCATCAAGCGAATGCGCACGAGCTCAAATCCCAAAGCTTCAATCGCTGGCGTCACAAGAGCGGCCAAGCGGCGATCGATAGCTGTTTTTGCGATAAGGTCAGACATTAGGTTTCCAAAATAAAAAACGGGCCAACAGGCCCGCTGGTCTCATTCGGTGGGTTCGGGTGTGGACCCCGTACCGCGCTGTTAGATGTTGTATAGGCTGTACGCTCAGAAAGCGCAAGCCCCCGCAATAGGGCCGCTAAAGCGGCACTCTTTGGCCCAAACGATCCATTACCCCAACTAACGCCGCCGAGATGCCAGGTTCGGACAAAGCATGCCCTGAAGCCGCAATCATCTGCAAATTGGCCTTATCCCAGCCCTGTGCAAGTCGATAGGCTGAGTGGGGCGGACAGACCATATCCATGCGCCCTTGTACTATATCACAGCTTATGTGGGTAATACTTGCGCGGTTGGCTTCGATCCAATGATCCTGTGGCAAAAAGCCAAGATTTTGGAAATAGTGATTCTCAATGCGAGTAAAGGCGCGGGCATATTCCGAAGGCACCAAAGCATTGTTATTGGCCGCATTGACCGAGGCCAGAGCATTTTCCCATGACGTCCAAGCTTGGCAAAGCTGCAACTCTTGCGTGGTCGTCTCGCCAAACAGACGCCGATGATAAGCCCCTATTAGATCATCATGCTCTTCGGGAGGGATCTGGGATATGAACTTTTGCCATAAATCGGGAAAAAATTGCGCAGCTCCGCCACCGTAAAACCATTTCAACTCGGCCCGCGTCATCAAAAAAACGCCACGCAGCACCAAATGGCTGACCCTTGACGGATGCGATATAGCATAAGTCAACGCCAAAGTGGCCCCCCAGCTTCCGCCAAATGCTACAAAGCGCGCGATATCAAGCTTGCCGCGTATGGCCTCAAAGTCAGCGACAAGATCCCATGTCGTGTTATGTTCAACCTGGGCATGGGGGCGGGAGCGGCCGCAGCCGCGTTGGTCAATCAAAATGACGCGGTAAATTGCTGGATCAAAATACCGCCGCATTGCAGGGCTACATCCGCCGCCAGGGCCGCCGTGAAACACGAAAACTGGCGTGCCATCCGGTTTGCCAGATTGTTCAAAATAAACACTGTGACCATTGCCGACATCTAACCTCTGCTGATCGAAAGGTTCGATCGGCGGATAAAGAAACTCGATGGCGCGTTTTTGACCTGATCTATGATCCATAAAGCGCTATATAACATCTCAAACCACAAGTTCCACCAAGGATAGAAAAGATTATGTCGCAAACCTCCCATGATAAAGATGGAGCCCCAACCTCAATCGACACGAATGAAGTTGCTAAATTCGAAGCCATGGCCGCTGAATGGTGGGACAGTGAAGGAAAGTTCAAACCACTGCATCTGATGAACCCTTGCCGACTTGATTATATCACCCATCAAATCGCGGGCGAGTTTGACCGCGATTTGAAAAAAGACACGCCCTTTGCAGGGTTGCGGATTTTAGACATCGGCTGCGGGGGCGGGCTGTTGTCTGAACCAATGGCCCGTTTGGGCGCACATGTGGTGGGGGCGGATGCGGCTGCTGGCAATATTCCCGTGGCCAAACTGCACGCCGAGCAATCAGGCCTGACCATCGATTATCGCCACACCACGGCCGAGGATTTAGCCACCTTGGGCGAGACGTTCGACGTTATATTAAATATGGAAGTGATCGAACATGTGGCCGACCCTTTGTCTTATCTTAAGGCCTGCAATCAGCTTCTGGGGGACCAAGGATTGATGCTTTGTTCAACCCTCAATCGCAACACCAAATCTTTCGTAATGGCCATCATCGGGGCCGAGTGGGTGATGAGATGGCTACCCAAAGGCACCCACGATTGGCGAAAATTCATTACACCGGATGAGCTTTTCAACCTACTCCAACAGGCGGGCTTAAAACCCGTTGACAAAAAAGGCATGGTCTTTAACCCGGTTTCTTGGCGTTGGAGCCTGTCAAACCGCGACCTTTCTTGCAACTATGTAACGGCCAGCCTTAAGATCTAGGCCTATTGCGACATGGATGATTGCGCCCAAAGATTGATGTCTTTTTCTTCGGAAATCGCGTCAATCTCGGCCAGTTCTGAGGTGGTAAAGGTCAGATTTTCCAAAGCTCCCACGCAATCAATGATCTGTTCGGGTTTTGACGCCCCAATCAAAGCCGAGGTGATCTGCCCATTGCGCAAAACCCAAGCGATGGCCATTTGTGCCAAAGTTTGCCCACGCGCATGCGCCATCGCATCAAGTGCCTGCACCGAGCCTAGGGCCTTGGGTGTGATGGTTACAGGATCAAGCGATTTGCCTTGCGCGGCACGGCTGCCTTGCGGAACACCTTGCAGATACTTTTTACTTAAAATCCCCTGCGCCAGCGGCGTAAAGGCAATTGAGCCCAAACCCAACTCGACCAAAGTGTCTTTCAAACCGTCGGTCTCGACCCAGCGATTTAGAATATTATAGCTAGGCTGATGGATGATAAAGGGCGTACCCATCTCTTTCAAAATCGCGGCGGCTTGCCGGGTTTTTTCGGAATTATAACTTGAAATTCCAACATAAAGTGCCCGCCCCGAGCGCACGATATGATCCAAAGCGCCCATCGTTTCTTCGAGTGGGGTTTCAGGATCAAAACGGTGCGAATAGAAAATATCAACATAATCAAGCCCCATGCGCTTAAGCGACTGGTCGCAAGAGGCAATCACATATTTGCGACTGCCCCATTCGCCGTAAGGCCCTTCCCACATCAAATAGCCAGCTTTTGAGGAAATAATCATCTCATCGCGGTAGGCTTTGAAATCATGTTTCAAAATCTCGCCAAAGGCCGTCTCGGCCGAACCTGCAGGCGGGCCATAATTATTGGCCAAGTCAAAATGGGTGATCCCCAGATCAAAGGCCGTGTGGCATAGGGCGCGTTTGGTATCATGGGGCGTGTCATCGCCGAAATTATGCCAAAGCCCTAATGAGACGGCGGGTAATTTCAGCCCCGATGTGCCACATTTATTGTAGATCATTTTGATATAACGCGAAGGCGCGGCTTGATATGTCATTTTATTTCCCATCATTTGCCTATGCACCTAAAGGCAATTGCACCCAATTGCCAAACAGAAACGATAAACATCGGCTTTTGATCGATATTTTTTCAAACCACCCAAGCTCCAATTGCGGCGGGGACCGTTCACCCGTAAGAAGAGATGAAAACCTGGAGCCGTACACTTGTTTGCGCGATCACCAAAACTAACACTCTTTTTTGCGTTTGGCCTTTTGCTGGCAATGGTGGCCTTAGCAAAGGCGCGCTCGGCGTTTGAGTTTGACACGCTGTCTGCCAGCAAAGCCTTGCGTGCAGATCTACGTCAATCGGCTGGGTCTCTGACATTTGACAAAGCCAAAAACCCCAATGTGCAAGATGTGCTTGCGCAAGCCAACGAAGATTATCAGCGGCTTTTGAATGTGCTTTATAATGCGGGCTATTATGCGCCCAGCATATCAATTTTGCTAAATGGCACAGAAGTCAGTGCGCTGTCGCCCTTTACAAACCCCGATATGGTTCAGGATCTCTCTATCATCATTGATCCGGGGCCTAAGTTTTCTTTCGGCGCCCTTTATTTGACTCCTTTGCCACAAGGCAGCAGCCCAAATAACGCTTTTGCCACAGGCAAGCCGGCGCATTTATCAGCACTTCAAGCCGCCGTCGAACAAGCGCTTTACGAGTGGCAAAACGCAGGTCATGCCCGCGCCACCGTTGCGCGCCAAACCATCAGTGCTAACCATCAAACGGAGCGGCTAGATGCGCAAGTCACGCTTGAACCGGGCCCAAGCCTGCGCTTTGGCACGATCACGGCCCAAGGCCAAAGTCGCCTGAGCAGTGACCGCCTTTTAGAGATTGCAGGACTAGAGCTGGGCACGCCCTATGCGCCCAAAACCATCGAAAAGACCCGCGATCGGTTGAACCGATCGGGTATTTTTCGCAGCGTTGACGTGCAAATTGCCGACAAAATCACCTCTCCCGATCAGCTAAATGTCACCATAATGGTGCGAGAAGCCAAGCCGCGCCACTTTGGTTTCGGAGCCGAGGTGGGGGGCATTGACGGGCTTTTACTGTCTGGTAACTGGATGCACCGCAATCTTTTTGGTGGGGGTGAGCGGTTTAAAGTCGACACAAGCCTTGCAAATATCGGCGGCACGTCGCACGGGATCGACGGCAGGCTTGATCTGAGCTTCAGCCGCCCCGCAACCTTTTCGCCCGATACTTCATTGGAAGTCACCCTAAAAGGTAAACATGAAGAGGCGGCGGATTACGCATTCAACCAAACAGATCTGGGGGTTGGTTTTAAACGAGTCTTTAATGCCGATTCTTCAGGTCAGATCACGCTTAATCAGATTGACACATGGGTCAAAGAACTAAGCGGACGCACTAATTACCGCCACTGGGCTCTACCGATCGAGGCAAACCTAGACAGGCGCGATAATCGCCTTGATGCGCGAAATGGCGGTTATCTGGGCGCCGTGGTTACGCCTTTTTGGGGGGGTGGGGCTGCAGGGTCAGGCGTGGTGGCGACCTATGACGGGCGTATTTACAAAGGTTTGGGCCGCAAAGAGTCGGTGGTCTTGGCCGCAAGGCTGCAAGGCGGTACCATTTGGGGCACAGATTTGGAAAGCACGCCGCGCGATTATCTTTTTTATTCAGGCGGTGGCGGGACGGTGCGCGGGCAAGGATTCGAATCTTTGGGCGTAACAAATTTGGGCTATAAAACGGGCGGTCTAAGTTATCAGGTGGCTTCCCTTGAAGCGCGGTTTGATATGGGTAAAAACTTAGGTCTGGTTACCTTTTATGACTTTGGCCAAGTCTCAGCCACCAAAAGCTTATCAGACGGGCAAAGCCATTCAGGCGCTGGCTTGGGGCTGCGCTATAAAACCGGCTTTGGCCCCGTGCGCCTTGACCTATCACAGGCCCAAAGCGGCGCTCAGAATGCGGGTTTGCAAATCTACCTTGGCATCGGGCAGGCCTTTTGATGAGGTGGTTTTTTGTCTTTATTATCGTTTTATGGCCCGCCTTTGGCCAAGCCCAATCCACGCCAAGTGCCGGGGATGCTGGCTATCTGGCGCAGCTTTTAAAAGACAGTCTTTCGGACCGCGGCCGCATGGTCGAAATCTTTGGCTTTGAAGGCGCACTTTCCAGCAAGGCCACAATCAAGCAGTTAACCATTGCAGATGATGACGGGATCTGGATCACCGCCACGGGCTTAGTCTTGGATTGGCAAAGATCAGCCCTTTTATCAGGCGAGCTACGTGTGCGTGAGTTTTCGGCAAAGTCCATCACCATGACCCGCCTGCCCGAAGGCCAACCCCGCCAACCCGGGTTTGAGGCCAAAGCCTTTGCTCTGCCCGAGATACCTTTATCGATTTTGATCGAGCGCGTGTCGGCGGCGGAAATTATTTTGGATAAAGCGGTCTTGGGCGACGCTTTCTTAGGCACGTTGCAAGGCGATTTGGCCCTGAACCGCGATCAGAAAGCGGCGAATTTAACACTAAAACGCCAAGATAAAGATCACCCAGACCGTTTGGATTTGGCCCTTAAATTTAATCCGCAAACCCAAGACCTTGACCTGAACCTTACCCTCGCCGAAGGGCCAAATGGTCTGATTGCCACCAAACTGAACATTCCAAATCAACCCGATCTTTTGGTCAGCTTGCGCGGCGCAGGGCCTTTGGCTAACTTTTCAGCTCGCTTTAGCTTGGCTGCGGCTGGGGTCACGCATTTGGGCGGACTTGTGACTATTGCAAAAGAGGTCAGCACAGCTGACGAAAGAACAAAAGGCGAAAACCCCACCCAACGCACCCGTTTTAACGCCCGACTTGAGGGCGACTTGCGACCCCTCATGTCGGCGCATGCGGGCTTGTTCTTTGGAGAGAAATCGAAACTCGATCTACAAGGTCATCTTGGCGGTGCACAGAGACTTACGATCGATCGGTTGGCGCTGCACACCAAAGCGCTGGCGCTGACCGCCGATCTGGCGCTTGGACAAGATGGGGTGCCAAAACGTTTTCATGTGACGGGGAAAATTTCAGGGGCCGAAGAACAAGTGCTTTTGCCCAATTTGGGGGGGCAGGCCGCCCAACTGAAATACGCCGAAATCGACCTGACTTTTGACGCGGCACAAAGCGACGCTTGGTCAGGTACACTGCTGCTTGAGGGGTTAAGCCGCCCCGATGTCACCGCCGATCTTTTGCGCCTAACCGGGTCGGGCCGAATTTTACCCAGCGTATCGGCCACGCTTGGCGCCGTGGCAAGCGGCCAATTCACCGCCGAGGCCAAAGGTGTTCACGCGCAGCCTAGCTCAGCCTTTTATCTGTTTGGCAGTGATATGAACGCCGCATTCGAGACGCAGTGGCGTCAAGCGGAGCAAAGCCTGCGAATGTCAAAAATCAGCCTTGAAAGCCCCAACGTGAGATTGGCGGGGCAGGCAACCTTGGGGCTGACGGGGCAATTACCGCTTGAGATGAAGGCGCGCCTAAGCTTGCGTGATCTGTCGCGCGTCGGCCCCCTTGTGGGGCAGCCCTTAGCAGGGTCAGGCGCGCTTGAGGTGGACGGCACCTATACGCTGTTAAGTGGTGGCTTTGATCTTGAAGGGCAGCTCGAAAGCAAAAATTTAGCTCTTGGGCACAGCATGATTGATGCCAGCCTGCGCGAGGCCAGTATTTTGGATTTTTCGGTCAAACGCGACCTTCAGGGCCTTTTTCTGCGCAAGCTGATCTTTCACAATCCCAGCCTGTCTTTTACCCTTGCAGGCCAAATGGCCAGCGCTAAAAGCCGTTTAACACTGATGGGTACGGCAACGGCCAATCTTTTATCGCCCATGCTTGCACCGCGCGCGCTGTCGGGAGATTTAACATTTGATCTGACACTTGACGGACCTTTGGCTTTGCCCTCGGTCGTTGGGGAAATTGGGGTAAAAAAGGGACGTTTAAGCGACCCTGTGACCAACTTGGTCTTGCAAGAGGTTGTGGGAAAAGCCTTGCTTAAAGCAGGCCGCGCCGACCTGAAACTGAGGGCCAAAATCAAAGCGGGGGGAAGCGTGGCACTTGGGGGGCAAGTTGGGCTTTTACCCCCCTATGCTGCTGATCTACGTATTCAGATTGACCAAGCCCAACTGATCAACCCACCCCTTCTTGACGCACGGGCCAGCGGAGATCTGCGCCTGCTAGGGCCACTGGCCCCGCAACTAAGCCAGGCGCCGCTGCGCCTATCGGGTGGGCTTGAGATCTTGGAGGTCACAATCAAACTGGCCAATGCTAGTATCCAAAATTTAGTTGATCTTGGACAAATCACCCATTTGAATGAGGGGGCCTTTAGCCAAGAGAGCCGCCGCAAGGCAGGGTTGATTGAAAAGACAAGGGCCCAAAGCGGCCTTAAAAACCCAATAGCACTTGACCTGACGATAGATGCGCCCAGCAAAGTTTTCATACGCGGGCGCGGGCTTGATGCGGAATTGGGCGGACGCATTCTTTTGGGCGGCACGTTAAACGATCTGCGCCCTGTAGGCAGCTTTTCGCTGTTGCGGGGCCGTTTTGATCTGTTGGGAAAACCCTTGGTCCTCACGAAAACCAACGCGCGATTTGAAGGCAGCTTCACCCCTTATATCGACGCAAAGGCCATGGCTGAACGCGAAAGCACGAAGATCTATGTGCAAATCTTAGGCAAAGTGAGCGCGCCCGATGTGCACTTTACCTCGGACCCCGTCCGTCCCCAAGAAGAGGTCTTGGCCTATCTGCTGTTTGGCAGTGATCTGGCCACGCTCTCGCCCTTGCAAGTCGCACAAATGGCCAATGCGCTGGCCAGTTTGGCGGGCACTGGAGCGGGGAATATTGTTAGCAAGCTGCGTCGAAAATTCGCGCTGGATGATCTAGACTTGAGCACCAGCGCATCAGGAGCGACGACGGTTAAGCTGGGCAAATATCTGACTGAAAATGTCTATAGTGAGGTGGCCGTTGATAATCTGGGGGCCACAGCACTTGAGCTAAATCTGGATCTGACCCCAACAATCACTTTACGAGGTAAGACCAGCAGTGATCGGCCTGCGGGACTTGGTGTTTTCATTGAAAAAGACTATTAAGCCCACACTAACGGGGGTTATTGCCCTCAAAGCGCAGACGCATTTCGCGTAAAACGGGTAAGACTTGGCGCACCCGTTCGGTGCCCAAAGTTTGCACCAAACCCGAAACAATCGGACTGATCGCGGCCACCGCCGCATTGCGCGCGGCACGCCCTGAAGGGCTGATGCCTACGAATTTGCGCCGTGCATCTTCCCAGTCGGGGCGCACATGGATATGGCCTGCCCATTCAAGCTTGGCCAATGTGTTTGTCATAGCACCGCGCGTAACATGAAAGGCGCGTGCAAGCTGCGCGGGCGAGCGTTCGTCTGACAAGCGCGCCAAATGATTAAGCACACCGAAATGCGAAAGTTCCATTCCCTTTGGCAAAACCTTTGACAGACTGTTGCGCGCCAATTGATCAATGATAAACAATTCACCAAATAGGGTTATGGCAAGATCATCTATTGATTCAGACATCTGGCCCCTCAATTTTGCGGTCATGTTGAAGCGAGCCGACCTTTGCGCGGGCCTGATCAACCGCCCCAAGGTCCAGGGTCGCAAAAGTTACACCCGCGCTTGTGCCCGCGTCACTCAAGACCTCACCCCAAGGGGATATAATAAGCGAGCAACCAAAGGTCTTGCGCCCCTTGCCCTGCGCCTCAGGGTGAAATCCGGTTTGTGCGGGGGCCAACACAAAGCAGCCCGTCTCAATAGCACGGGCTCGCAACAAAACATGCCAGTGGGCGGCACCCGTTATATGGTTAAAGGCGGCGGGCACGGTTAAAATTTGCGCTCCCGCTTGGGCAAGGCGGCGGTAAAGCGCACTGAAGCGCACATCATAACAGATCGTAAGCCCGACGCGCGCGCCCGCGACCATTCCCAAAACTGCTTGATCACCGGGTCGATAGCTGGCAGATTCCCGGTAGATCTCAGACTCGGACAGGGTCACGTCGAACATATGGATCTTATCGTATTGCGCAACGATCTGCCCCAAAGGATCGATCAGAAAGCTACGGTTGGCAAAGCGGGCGTCACTGTCACGGGTCAAAAGTCCCAGTGAGCCAACCAAAATCCAAACCGAAGCCGACTTAGCGCGGGCCTGCATGGCTTTCAATGTTGGGTCTTCGTCTTGGTGATATAATATCTTTTTCAAATGGTCACGATTTGAGGAAAGAGCGTTGGTACATTCAGGTGTCAGAATAAATTCGGCGCCTCCCGCAATGGCTTGGTCAAGAAAACCAAGCGTCACCGCAAGATTGGCGATCGGATCATCAGTGACCGTCAATTGAACCAAGGCCACGCGCATTTTAGCGCCCCAGCAGTGTGTCAAGTGCACCACTATTTTCAAGCGCGTGCAGATCGTCGCAACCACCAATATGGGTTTCGCCGATAAAAATCTGCGGTACCGTGCGCCGCCCACCTGCGCGCTCGTTCATCGCCATGCGCATATCGGGATCATTACTGATATCAATTTCATGAAATTTAACGCCCTTGCGCGTTAAAAGACTTTTCGCCATGCGGCAGTAGCCACAGCTATTTGTGGTGTAAATTTCAACGGACTTCATTTCTATACCCTTCGCCATAGGCAGACTATAGGGATTTAATCTGCCTTCGCAACGCGCGCTAGTGCCTGAATAAAAACTTCGCGTGCGCCTGCGCTTAGATAGCACTGCGTGGCCGCTGTAAAGGTCACGCTTTATGTCGTTGGGTCAGTCACCAACAAGGCCGTGTGTGCTTTTATTTTCTGTATTTTTGAGCGACAGGGCCAGTTTTTGGTAGGATCGCTCCATAAAAGGGCCGCTTAATTATAACGCTGCTTAAAATGCCTGCACCACCAGCAAAGGCAAAGGCCCAAAAATCATATAGGCGCACAAGAATGGAGTGGCTACGGGCTTGGCCAGATAAAGAAGGTCGCAACGTTTTAGCTGAACAATCAACCGCCACCCTACCCTACCAAAAAATACCGAGCCTAGCCCTTGTACTCAGGGTAACCGTTCGGTTAGGCAATCACCACAAGGTGCCGCGGCCCCCTCATCTAGATTTGGGGATGGACAGATCATAATTGTAGCACGCTTCCTCTGTGATAAAGGACGTGTCACCCCAGTAAGGGCGGCAAAGTTGATGATACTGCGTCACCAACTTATCACAGACGAGGGGTTTGGGCAGGAAAGGTCCTTGAAGGAGGGCTGTTTTCAAAATCATCTTAGCCTCTTATGGTCGATTCAAACGAGGACGGTATGCAAACGCCACCCACAATAACAGATACACAAGCGCTTGCGCGCAATCGAAGCCGGGCCACCCGGCGGCCTGCATTTTTTCTGCACGACATGCTGCGCCGTGAAGTGCAACAAAGGCTGGGAGAGATTAATAAATTATTTTCCAGTCCCGCCATCATCAGCGCTTTTCCAGAAATTTGGAAAAGCGACTTCCCGACGGCGCATCTCGTCATGGAAAATGAGGATCTTGCCCTTGGGGTGGGCAGGCATGATCTGGTCATTCACGCACTTTCCTTACATTGGACAAATGATCTGGTGGGCCAACTGGTGCAATGTCGACGCGCGCTGCGCCCTGATGGGCTTTTCTTGGGGTTTTTGTTCGGCGGCCAAACTTTGAACGAGCTGCGAAGCGCTCTTGCGCAAGCCGAGGTCTCCATTTCAGGCGGGCTTTCCGCGCGCGTTCTGCCCATGGCCGAGATCCGCGATCTAGGTGCTTTGTTGCAACGCGCAGGTCTGTCCTTGCCCGTGGCAGATTCCTTTACTCAAACCGCCCTTTACCAAGATCCGCTCGGCTTGCTGCATGATCTGCGCAACATGGGCGAGGCCAGCGCCCTAGACGCCCGCCCGCGCAGATTTACGCGCCGCGCACTTTTTGCGCAAATGGCGCAGACATATCAAAGCCATTATGGCACCACAGATGGGCGGGTGCGCGCCAGTTTTGAGATCATTTGCCTGACCGGTTGGGCCCCCGACGAAAGCCAGCAAAAGCCGCTGCGCCCGGGTTCGGCCGTCACAAGGCTTGCTGACGCTTTGAAAGCCATTGAAAAGCCATCAGCCCCCAACAAACAAGGTTGACCTGATCGATTTAGGTATTATGTCTTCGGAAACACAAAGGACATCCGCATGAAACCCACAACCAGCCCATTGGCCTCGCAAGAGATTATCGCCCCGCATGGCCGGCTTACCCATGCTCCGATGAATCATCCGCCCGTTAAACGTGCGAAGATCGGCATTCTTTTGGCCAATTTGGGTACGCCTGACAATTATGACTATTGGTCAATGCGCCGCTATTTAAGTGAGTTTTTGTCCGACAAACGTGTAGTGGACTACTCGGCTTGGCTTTGGCAGCCTTTGCTGCAACTGATTATTCTGACGCGGCGGCCCTTTAGCTCGGGGGCCAATTATAAGCTAATTTGGAACCATGAGGAAAACGAGAGCCCGCTTTTGACGATTACCAAAGATCAAACCAATAAAATCGCCGAAAGCCTAAAGACACTTTATGGCGATGCGGTCGTGGTTGATTTTGCTATGCGTTATGGCAACCCTTCTACCCAGTCAAAAGTACGCGCCATGGTCGACGCAGGAGTTGAAAAGATTTTGTTCTTTCCGCTTTATCCACATTATGCAGGGGCCACCTCGGCCACGGCGAATGACGCATTCTTTAGCGCTTTGATGAAAGAAAAACGCCAGCCAACCGCACGGGTTGTGGGGGAATATTTCGATCATCCAGCTTATATTGAGGCCTTGGCCCAGTCGGTCACAGACGTTTACGCTGGCTTAAAAATTCTCCCAGATGTGTTGGTGGCCAGTTATCACGGAATGCCAAAACGCTATTTGATGGAAGGTGATCCCTATCACTGCCAATGCGCTAAAACCACACGCCTTTTGCGCGAAAAGCTAGGCTGGGACAAAGACGCGATCGACACAAGCTTTCAATCAGTCTTTGGGCCAGAAGAGTGGCTTAAGCCCTATACCGTTGAACATGTTGCCGAGTTAGCTAAACAGGGTAAAAAGAACATCGCCGTAATGGCCCCTGCTTTTTCAGCAGATTGCATTGAAACATTAGAGGAGATTAACGGAGAAATCCGCGAAGCCTTTATGCATGCAGGCGGCGAAACCTTTACATATATACCATGCTTGAATGACAACGACACGCATATCAAAGCCTTGACGCAAGTGATTAGTGACAATTTACAAGGTTGGATCAGCTAAACTAAAATCATGAGGACTGTGCGGCAGCGGCAGAACCAATATCAGGTGTGGTTTATGCCATCCACAAAAAACTTTAAGAACAAAAGCACGAAAGATTTTGCGTTCGGGCAACACAACATTCAAGCTTATCTATGCTATCCGCAATATATTTTAGTATTTAGAAGCCTGGATCGGCGGATGACATTAAATTAACAAAACCTGCGTACCAACTTTTGTATAACCAAACAATTCAGCAATATGTTCATTGTAAAGTCCTACGCAACCACTGGACGAACGGCGACCAATTTTACGCGTATCATGCGTGCCATGAATTCGGTAATATTGCCACGAAAGCCAAAGCGCATGAGTGCCCAATGGGTTATCTGGCCCTGCAGGAATAAAGTCTGGCCATTCGGGATTTCTTTCCTTCATGGAAGGGGTCGGGCTCCAAGTCGGTCCTTCGACCTTTTTGATAACTTCGGTGCGCCCTAGTCGGGTTAGATCTGCGCTTACGGGCACCGAGGTCGGGAAAAGCCGATAGATTAACAGATCTTCAGACCAGAAATGCAAAGCCCTCGATACAGTATCCACCAAAACAACACCATTTTTGGTTGTGGTAAAATAAGGTCGCCAGTCAAGCGCGCGAAAGCTTGATATGTTGTTTCTAACATAAACAGGTTCTGCCGGATTGGTCGCGTCTATTTCAGTGGGCAAACTAGCAATTTGCGAAAAAGCAGGCGCAGCCACCAAGCTTGCTGCCCCAGCCAAAAGAGCGCGGCGATCAAGCTTATAGGGATTTGACGCAGACATCTTAGGCTCCTTTTAGAACGAATATTGAAACTTAGGGCCTCTATAGCGCTTGCGGCGACCCTTCGCAAATTAAACCAATGTAATTTGCTACTTTATTGTTGAAGTATTTGAACTCGGCGCTCGAACTCTGTAGGTATTAAAATAATTTCCATGTGGTGGGGCACCAATGAACAAACTGTATATGATCATGATTTCTGCAAGCTTGGCGCTTGCAGGGTGTGAAACTACCACGGGCGTGACAGCCGTTGGACAACAACAGATCAAGACTTACCGGATCTCATCCCTTAATCAGGGAAAGATAGCCCGCACCATTTTGGAAGATGTAAACAAAATGCGCACAACAAATAACCATAGTGCCATGGCCTATGACGCCACCTTGAATTTGGCCGCTGCCGTGCATTCCAAAGATATGGCCGCACAAGCGCGCCCCTGGCATTGGGGATCTGATGGATCTTCTCCAAAAGATCGCACCGAAAAGGCGGGCTATAAAGGCGAGTTTTTGGGTGAACTGATCTCAGAAACCTATGAAACCGAAGTGGAAACTCTGGCCGCTTGGACCACACAATCAGACACGATGGCAATTTTGATGGATGAGCGTGCCCAAGATTTGGGTTTTGCATGGTATCAGGAGCCAAATGGCAAAATCTGGTGGACCCTGATCTCAGGAAAACCCTAACCCAAAAAAATTCTACCTTCAAAAGGGGAAAACCTTATGGGTGGATGATAATAGGTGTTTTGGGAGTCACGGCCACAAAGATATAGTCCATGTCACGATCGGTAACCGCAATACAACCCTCCGTCCAATCGCCATAGTTTTTGGAGCGATATTTATTGCGGCCATGAATAAAGATTTCACCGCCCGGGTCTTTGCCCATAGCGCGCGCCACAGCCTTATCTTTCGCATTCGGATATGAAATGCCAAGAGACAGGTGAAACCGACTTAGCGGTTGGCGGTGGGTGATGTAATAGCGCCCCTCGGGCGTGCGCCCGTCGCCTTCAACCGCCTTATGACCCCTAGGGCTAAAGCCCAAAGCAATCTCAAACTCGCGCACAACTTTAGTGCCCGCCATAAGCCGCATCTTGCGGTTTTTTTTAAACACCTCAACCGACGTGATAGGATCGCCGCGATCGGTCTCTGAAGCCCAATCTAGACAGCCCGTAAGCCCCACTACCAAAACCACCGACATAAGCCATGTTATCAATCGCATCACAGTCATCTGCCCAATATGATTATAGGTTACCTTTAGACCGCTTATTTATATTTTTTGTAAACTTCGCAACCAATTCAATATGAGAAGACCAGCGGAATTGATCAACCACCTGCACCCATTCTAATCCAAACCCGCCTTTGACCAGCATCGCTGCATCGCGGGCGAATGTGACCGGATTGCACGAGACGGCCACCACCACTGGAATATCCGAGCGCGAGATCGTCTCCATCTGCGCTTCGGCCCCCGCACGCGGCGGGTCAATGACCACAGCGCCTACATTTTTAAATTCATCAGGTTCAAGGGGACGACGAAAAAGGTCACGCATTTGGCTAGTGACAAGTTTGAGCCCCTGCGCCATGCGCCAGCCTTTATCCATTGCCTCGACCATGGCTTTATCGCCTTCAAAGGCAAAAACTTCAGCATTTCGCGCCAAAGGCAGCGCAAAAGTGCCCGCCCCAGCGAAAAGATCGACGATTTTCTTGGCATCGCCTACAGCGCGGGTGACGGCCGCGACCAAATCCGCTTCCCCTTGCAAGGTGGCTTGCAAAAACCCACCTGCAGGCGGCGCGACAAGGGCCGCGCCAAAGCGCTGCATCGGTGCGGTGCGTAGGGCAATCACCTCATTTTCCCAACTTAGACGTGCGATGTTAAAACGTTCGGCAATGCGGGCCAATTCCAAGCGCAAAGTCGCATCAATAGGCTTGCCACCCGTGACCGACACATCAGGCCCCGCCAATGAGTCAGTGATCGTCAGCTGCACTTCGCCCTTACGAGATGAGCCTGCAACTACTAACGCCTCTAATGCGGGAAATGTGGCCATCAGCTGTGGACTAAGAAGTTGGCAGTTTGGCACCGGCACCAACACATCCGAGGCGCGCGCATGAAAACCAATCATCGCCCCCGTTTTTGAGCGTCGCGCCGTTAACGTAGCCCTGCGCCTACTTTGCGCGGGCGAGGTCAAGATCGGCAAGAAGGTCGCATTCAAACCTTGACGAGCCAGTGCTGTGCGCACAACGTCTAACTTCCACTCGGCCACGAAACTGTCGCTGGCATGTTGCAACAAACACCCCCCACAGCTGCGCGCGTGCACACAAGGCGGGCGCACACGGTCGGGTGAGGGCGTGATAATCTTGGGCGATATCATCCGATCGCCTTCAACCTCGCCCTCGACCTCTTCGCCTGGCAAAACATGGGGCACGTAAATAGGACCCTCGGGCCCCATGGCGATCGCGTCGCCCAAATAGCCCAATCGATCGATCGTCAGTTTCATAAGAGCGCCTTAGGTTCAGTTTCGATGAAGCCCCCTGATTGACGGTTCCAATAGCGGGCGTAAAGCCCATCTTGGGCCAAAAGCGCCTCATGCGTGCCTTGTTCGACGATTTTTCCGTCATCTAGCACCACTATGCGGTCCATTTGCGCAATTGTCGACAAACGGTGCGCAATGGCCAGAACCGTTTTACCCTGCATCACGCGTCCAAGCGCATCTTGGATCGAGGCTTCAACCTCACTATCAAGGGCGCTTGTGGCCTCATCCAAGATCAAAATGGGCGCATCTTTCAAAAAGGCGCGGGCCAGTGCGATGCGTTGGCGCTGCCCACCTGACAGTTTGACCCCCCGCTCTCCTAAAAACGCATCATAGGCTTTGCGCCCATTATGATCGATCATATTTTGAATGAACAGATCCGCTTGCGCGGCCTTGGCGGCGGCAACAATTTCGGACTGGGCGGCGTCAGGGCGGCCATAGCTGATATTATCACGGGCCGAGCGGTTAAACATTGCGGTTTCTTGGGTGACCATGCCGATCTGGCGACGCAGAGATTCTTGTGTCACGGCGCGCAAGTCAACGCCGTCGATTAAAATGCGGCCCGCCTCGGTATCATAAAGCCGCAACACCAATGACACGAGCGAGGATTTCCCAGCCCCAGAGGCCCCAACAATGCCCAGCTTTTCTCCAGCGCGTATGGTCAGGTCTATGGCGTCGACTCCGCCCCTTTGGCGGCCATAGGCAAAGCTGGCATTGTCAAAGCGAATTTCTCCCTTAATCTTTGTTAAAATTTGCGCATCTGGCACATCGGTTAAGGCGTGGTTCACAGCCAAGCTGCGCATGCCGTCTTCGACTTCGCCTATGCTCGTATATATGGACATAAGGGTAAAGCTAACCCAACCCGACATTTGCGCAATGCGCATCGCGATTGCACCTGCGGCCGCAATAGCGCCTGCACTGGCCAAACCCTGCTGCCAAAGCATCAAGGTCGCCCCGATCAACAAAACAGGCAAGACCCCCGCTAAAGTCATCAGAGCCAAGCGAAACCAGGTTGAAATCTCACCAAATTCTAGACTGCGCTGACGAAATACTTCCATCGCGTCAAGGGCTACCCGATCTTCATAGGCATCATGTGCAAAAAGCTTGACCGTTTTGATATTGGTGATCGTATCCACCACCTGCCCCGATACCATTGCCCGCGCGCTCGCCCGTGCGGCCGAGTTCTTCTTCACCCGCGGCACAAAATGCCGAATGAGAAAAACATAAATCACCAACCAAACAGCCAACAAAACCGCAATGCGCACGTCAATCGACACCAAATAGATGACCGAGGCCACAACCGACGCCAAAGCAAAAGCGCCCGTGTTGATCGTTTCGGTCACAACATCCGTCACCGCCCGCGCCGCTTGCATTTGCTTTTGCGCAATTCGTCCTGCGAAATCATTATCAAAAAAGGTAATAGATTGCCCCAAAGTCCAGCGGTGCAGTCGTGACAAGACCAAAGGCATCACATTAGGCCCGATGATGATCGAGTTGGCCGCAGATGAGGCGGCAAAAGCCAAAGGCCGTGCCACCAAGTAAAACAGCACGCAGAGCCCTAGTGACCAAGCATGGTCGCTAAAAAACCCACTTGCACCACTGGCAAGTGAGGCATCGACCACCCAACCTAAAATCCAAGCCGACACAACCTCGGCCGTGCCCGCAATCGCCGAGACAAAGGCCGCAAAGCCCAACATTTTCCAAGAGCCTTTAAGACACCAATTGAAAAATGCGCCAATGCTGCGCGGGGGTGGGCCTGCGGCGGGCCGAAAGGCAGGTATCAAAGCCCCAAGGTCCAAAAGGATTTTCATTCATCATCTTCCGTTGTGATAAAGCCGCCCGATTGGCGCGACCAAAATTTAGCGTAAAGCCCGTCTTTAGCAATAAGCGCGCTATGGGTGCCCTGCTCGACGACCCGCCCCGCGTCTAAGACCACAATACGGTCAAGCTGGGCTATGGTCGACAGGCGATGTGCGATTGCGATCACTGTTTTGCCCTGCATCACCCGGTAAAGCGTGTCTTGGATAAGGGCCTCTACTTCACTATCTAGGGCGCTTGTTGCCTCATCCAAAATCAAAATCGGTGCGTTCTTTAGAATAACCCTTGCAAGTGAAATTCGTTGGCGCTGACCACCCGATAACTTAACCCCACGCTCACCCACATGAGCGTCATAGCCAGTTCGACCGGTTGGATCTTCAAGGTTCAAAATAAACTCATGCGCTTGGGCCTGTTTGGCGGCGGCAATGATTTGCGCGTCGGTGGCCTGACCGTAACCATAAGCAATATTTTCCCGTACCGAGCGGTGCAAAAGACTGCTATCTTGGCTTACCATTCCCACTTGGTTACGCAAACTATCTTGGGTAACTTGCGAAATATCTTGCCCATCGATCGAAATTGAGCCCAACTCGGCGTCATAAAAACGCAAAACCAGCTTAACCAACGAGGATTTCCCCGCCCCCGAGCGGCCAATTAATCCAATTTTTTCGCCCGCTTTGATCTGCAGGTCAACGCCTTGCAAGCCACCCATAGTGCGCCCGTAATGATGGACAACCCCCGCAAGCGTGATCTCGCCCTTAGTCACTTTAAGGTCTTTGGCACCAGATACATCAACTAAAGTGATGGGTTGCGCGATAGTTTCCATACCCTCAGCTACCACTCCCAAGGCTTGTACGAGCGAAGTCGTGGCCCACATCACCCAATAGGACATATTGTTAAGCCGCAGTGCTAAAGTTGACGCCGCCGCCACCGTGCCGACCGTGGCTTGCCCCTGATACCAAAGCACCAAGGCCCAGCCCGAAATCCCCAAGATCAAACAGCCATTTAAAAAAGTCAGCGTCAGATCCATCAGCGTGATGATGCGCATTTCCTTTTGAAAAGTCTTGCGCGCCACCTCAATCGTTTCTTTGGCATAGGTGATTTCGCTACCCTGTTGGGCAGCCAATTTTACGGTGTGAATATTGGTATAGGCATCCACCACCCGCCCCGTCACCGCCGAGCGCGCATCGGATGAGGCTTTTGAGGCAGGGCCTGCACGTCTAATCGTCCAATTGGCCAAAAGCAAATAAAGCACAAACCAAATCACCAAAGGCACCGCCAAGCGCAGATCTGAGCCGGCCAGCATTGCCCCTGCCCCTAAGACCGTGACAGCCGAAAAAGCCATCGCGTCAAAGGTTTGAAACACAGCGTCCCCCGCTGCGGGTGGCGTTTGCATGATGCGATTGGCCAACCGCCCCGCAAAATCGCTTTCAAACCAACCAACGGG
>DPZQ01000039.1 GCA_003536295.1 Rhodobacter sp.
TTTGTAAAGAAGAATTCCAGCTCTCGCTCCAATTTAACAGCCAGAAACCGCATCAATCTGCATTAGCTTTTTCCGCAAAAAGGCAACGTCTGGTATAAATTATAAAAAAGGAAAGAAAAAATTCCTTTAATTCGCTAAATTTTTCAAAGCAGCGGGGGCTTAGTTTTAAAATAAACAAAAACATTCAAAGCGCCTCATAGGGCGCCAACGCCAAGCATTGAGTAGCCTGACATCTTTAATGAAAATACTAAAAAAATCCCATTTTAAGTACATCTGGCAGATACGTGCAATTCTAACGATCTTTAAGAAGTCAAAAAAGATAATGCCGCACACTGGCAAAAAACCAAAGGGCTAAGCCCCACCGCCATCAGGCAAAGGCAGGTTCTTTTGGGTCGCCCTTAATGATTATTTTACCATTCAAAACCGACCCGGGCAAAACCGACAAACTTGCGCAGTGAATGTCGCCGTCTATCACCGCAGTTGGAAAAACTCGAACCAACCCAGCATGTATATTCCCGGTAACCGAGCCGTGCAGCTCGGCGATCAAGGCTTTAATATCGCCTTGAACGTGCGACCCCGCCGACGCTGAGATCTCGGTCGCATCCACATCACCCTGTAAGGTTCCAATAATGGATATGCCGCTTTTGGATTTAATATTAGCCTCAAAAGTGACATTGGTTCCCAATACCGTAAAGCTGTCATCAACATTGATCATCTTTTGCCCTCATTTGGCTGGCGAAGTCGCGCAGTACATTCCTAAGTTTGTAAACGGCACATTTGCAAAAACTGTTAGGGGCTTTCGGTGCCGCTCTTCCTTGACCTTAAGTCTAATCTCGTCTAAAACTCCACGAACCTCAATAGGGCCAGACGCTGGGGCGCCCAGAAATATTGCGTCCCTTAACATCATGCAGTCCGATACTGCATATACAGGACGAATATGATCAAATTTTCAGACTTAGCGCTAGATCCACGCGTGTTGACCGCAATTGCCGAAGCGGGCTACGAAACACCAACGCCAATTCAAGCCCAAGCCATTCCCTTTGCCCTAGAAGGGCGCGACGTTTTGGGCATTGCACAAACTGGCACCGGGAAAACGGCAAGTTTTACCCTGCCTTTAATTACGATGTTAGGTAAAGGCCGCGCGCGTGCACGTATGCCGAGATCACTCGTTTTGGCACCCACCCGTGAATTGGCCGCCCAAGTTGCTGAAAACTTTGACACCTATGCCAAACATACCAAATTGACCAAAGCGCTGCTGATCGGAGGTGTGTCTTTTGGTGAACAAGACAAGCTGATCGACCGGGGCGTTGATGTGCTGATTGCCACACCTGGCCGGTTGCTTGACCACTTTGAACGTGGCAAGCTCTTACTGACGGGCGTACAAATTATGGTAGTGGATGAGGCCGACCGCATGCTCGATATGGGCTTTATTCCTGATATTGAGCGTATTTTTCAAATGACGCCATTTACACGTCAAACGCTATTTTTCTCGGCGACGATGGCGCCCGAAATTGAACGCATTACAAATACCTTCCTATCAAACCCAGCCAAGATCGAAGTGGCGCGTCAGTCGACAACCTCAACTACGATCGAGCAGGCTTTAATAGAACTACACCCCGCACGCAAAGACCGCAGCTTTGCCGACAAACGCATGGCATTGCGCGCTTTAATTAAACAAGAGGGCGAGGCCTGCACTAATGCCATCATCTTTTGCAATCGTAAAATGGATGTTGATGTGGTGGCCAAGTCGCTTAAACAGCATGGTATGAATGCCTCCCCCATTCACGGTGATTTAGATCAATCCGTACGCACGCGCACGCTTGAATCTTTTCGTGATGGCACGTTACATTTGCTTGTCGCCTCAGACGTAGCGGCGCGTGGACTTGATATCCCGGCCGTGAGCCATGTCTTTAACTTTGACGTGCCGTCACATCCAGAAGATTATGTGCACCGGATCGGGCGCACGGGTCGCGCGGGTCGCAAGGGTAAGGCATATACTCTGTCTCTGCCATCAGATGAGAAATATCTTTTGGCGATCGAGGCCTTAATTAAATCATCCATCCCACGGGGTGCTTTGCCAGAAGGGTTCGAACCCTCGGCAACAGGACCCTTGAAACCAGCAACTAA
Source organism: Rhodobacter sp. (assembly GCA_003536295.1). Taxonomy (GTDB): domain Bacteria; phylum Pseudomonadota; class Alphaproteobacteria; order Rhodobacterales; family Rhodobacteraceae; genus UBA10365. The sequence goes on from DPZQ01000039.1 coordinate 2,128, forward strand.
ATCTGACGATAAGCCAAAAGCAGAACGCACAGTCCGCGCACCGCGCAATCGTAATGAGCGTGGCAATAAAACAACCACGACCACAATGCAAGACACAGCAGCCGATCAGATCAGTGTTGACCAAACTGCCCCAACAGCGGACGTGAAGCCCGAGGTGCAGACCGCAGCCGATACTCGTAACCTCGATGCGCGCGAACCGCGCAATCGAAATAACCGCGACACGCCGTGGAACAGCCGTTTGGAAGAACCCCGCCAAGCGCGTGAGCAGTATCACCATAAAGACCGTTACGACAATGGCCCCGTGGTTGTTGGCCTTGGCGATCATGTGCCTGATTTCATCATGCGCAGCTTTAAGATAGCTACTGCACCACAGTCCACCGAAACAAAGGAAGAAGATAAAAGCGAAGTCGCTTAAATCTGACCCCGACTGTAAAGTATTAGAAAGCCCCGATTTTTATCGGGGCTTTCTTTATTCTTCTTGAAGGCGGCTGACCACGATCGTGACTTCGGGTTTTTTGCCAATCTCTTGCATTGCAATTTGGCGCACGACACGGCGCAGAGCCTCTTCTAACTTATCTTCGTCGCGCAAAAGCTTTGCACCGGCACGTTCCAAGAATGTTGTCAGCTCTTCTTCCATCGAGGTTTGCAACGAAGCGCCACCTTTGCCCGTTTCGCAAAGACCCGAAAGTTCAACCCAAGGGTCGCCCAAAGCATCGTCATTCTCATCCAGCAAGACCGTAACCATCACGTGACCATTCAGCGCCATCCGAATGCGGTTGCGCACAATCCCGTCACGCGCCCCGATCAAAACCGATCCATCCAAATAGCTGCGGCCCGTTTCGATATATTCGGCGACTTTAGGCACTTTACCGCCAAGATCCATCATCATACCATTAGTCGCAATTTCAGCGGCAATCCCGCCCACTTGCGCCAAACGCATATGCTCACGCAAGTGGCGATGCTCGCCATGCATAGGCAACAGCATTTTTGGTTTTAAGATCTTATGCATTTGCAAAATATCAGGTTGATTGGCATGGCCTGACACATGGTAGCGCCCATTGTCATCATCAACTACGTCAACGCCCATTTCACTAAAGGCATTCATAATCTGCAAAACGCCGCGCTCATTTCCGGGTATGGTTTTAGACGAAAATAGAAACATATCTCCCTCTTTCATCTCAAGCCCCAAGTACTTACCGCGCGAAAGCTGAGCACTGGCTGCGCGCCGCTCGCCTTGGCTGCCTGTGACCAACAGCATCAGACTGCCACGCGGCACATCCTGTGCCTGTTCGGGGCTGACTAATGGCGGAAAGTCTGTCAAAACGCCGGCCTCTTGGGCGGCGGAGACCATGCGGCGCATCGCGCGCCCAAGCAAACAAACCGAACGATCTGCACCGCACGCCGCTTCGGCCAAAGTTTTAAGCCGAGCAACGTTGCTGGCAAAAGTAGTAGCCACAACCATCCCGCGGGCATTGGCGATCAGCTCCTGCAACGGGGCGCGCAAGGTCGCCTCAGAGCGGCCCTCATGGGTCGAAAACACGTTGGTGGAATCGCACATCAAAGCCAAAATGGGCTTTTCAGCTGCGATTTCAGCAAACGCTGTTGGGCTCCACGCTTCACCCACAATCGGGCTTTGATCGGTTTTAAAGTCGCCTGTATGTACTATACGACCCAAAGGCGTATCAATAATAAGTGCCGAACTTTCAGGAACTGAGTGGGCCACCGGAACGAACTGTACCTCAAACGGGCCAGCTGTGACCATTTCAGGGCGCGCGGCGACAACGGTGATAACCTCTGATCCCAGACCATGTTCGTCGAGTTTCAAACGCCCAATGGTCGCTGTGAATTTACGTGCATAAACGGGGCAGCCAAGGCGCGCCCATAAATGGCCCAAGGCGCCAATATGGTCTTCATGAGCATGAGTAAGAACTATACCTAATA
>DPZQ01000168.1 GCA_003536295.1 Rhodobacter sp.
CACCAGCGCTATTCCACCAACACTTTCCCGCAATGGTGGTTGGCGCAGCCTTTCCGCATGTTAGCCCATAACGGTGAGATTAATACGCTTAAAGGCAATGTGAATTGGATGAAAAGCCATGAGATTCGAATGGCCTCAAACAATTTTGGTGATGCGGCCGAAGATATCAAACCCATCATACCTGCGGGCACCTCGGACTCGGGGGCGCTGGATGCGGTGTTTGAAGTGTTGGTGCGCTCGGGTCGAAATGCGCCGATGACTAAAACCATGCTGGTACCCGAAGCGTGGAGCAAAGCGACCATTGATCTGCCTTCTGCTTGGCAAGATATGTACGGCTATTGCAACTCGGTTATGGAACCATGGGACGGCCCTGCCGCCCTTGCGATGACCGATGGCCGTTGGGTGTGCGGCGGTCTTGACCGCAACGGCTTGCGCCCCATGCGCTATGTTGTAACTGGCGACGGTTTTTTGATTGCAGGATCCGAGGCGGGTATGGTCCCTGTTGACGAAGCTACTATTCGTGAAAAAGGCGCCTTGGGGCCCGGGCAAATGATTGCGGTCGATATGGCCGAAGGGCGTCTTTATCACGATACCGAGTTAAAAGATAAATTGGCCGCCGCCCAACCTTTTGGCGAGTGGATCGAAAAAGTGGTTGACCTGAATGTGCTGTTGCGCGACGTGCCAGAAAAACCCCTTTATCAAGGGGCTGATCTGCGAAAACGTCAGATTGCGGCGGGTTATTCGTTAGAAGAGTTAGAGCAGGTTTTGGCCCCTATGGCCGAAGATGGCAAGGAAATGATTGCCTCGATGGGCGATGACACCCCCTCGGCGGTCTTGTCAAAAGCCTATCGGCCCCTGTCGCATTTCTTTCGGCAAAACTTCAGCCAAGTGACCAATCCGCCCATCGATAGTTTGCGCGAAAGCCGTGTGATGTCGCTCAAAACGCGGTTTGGAAATTTGAAAAATGTGCTGGACGAAAGCTCGGCGCAAACGGAAATTGTGGTGCTTGAAAGCCCCTTTTTGGCCAACTCGGAATTTGATGTGATGGTCGGTCATTTTGACGACCAGGTCGCGACGATCAATTGCACCTTTCCCAAAGACAAAGGGCCGGATGCGCTCCGTCAGGGGTTAGAGCGTATTCGCACCGAAGCCGAAGACGCCGTGCGCTCGGGGGCGTCGCATTTGGTTTTAACCGATCAAAACCTTTCGCAAGGCGATGTAGGCATGCCCATGATCTTGGCCACAAGTGCCGTGCATTCATGGCTGACGCGCAAAGGGCTTCGGACTTTTTGCTCGATCAATACTCGGTCTGCGGAATGTGTTGATCCGCACTATTTCGCAGTTCTGATCGGTTCTGGGGCGACAACGGTAAACGCCTATTTGGCGCAAGACAGTGTCGCCGACCGTATCGAGCGTGGCTTGATCGAAGGCAACTTGACGGACGCGATGCGCCGCTACCGCGATGCGATCGATGCGGGCTTGCTCAAAATCATGTCGAAAATGGGTATTTCGGTGATTTCCTCTTATCGTGGGGGTTTGAACTTTGAGGCCGTGGGCCTGTCGCGGGCGATGGTTGCGGAATACTTCCCCGGCATGCAAAGCCGTATTTCGGGGATCGGCGTCTCCGGTATTCAGCTGAAGGTCGAAGATGTTCACGCCCGCGCCTTTACCTTGGGGCAAGATGTTTTGCCTATTGGTGGCTTTTATAAGGTCCGTCGTTCGGGCGAGAAACATGCTTGGGAAGCGCAAACGATGCATATGTTGCAAGCGGCTTGCGATCAGGGCAGCTTTGATATTTGGAAACAATATACCGCCGCTTTACGTGCCAATCCGCCTATTCATATTCGTGACCTTCTGGATATCAAACCTTTGGGGCAAGCCGTCGCGATTGAAGAGGTGGAAAGCATCACCTCTATCCGAAAACGGTTTGTGACGCCCGGCATGTCGCTTGGCGCCTTGGGGCCAGAAGCGCATAAAACCCTTAATATAGCGATGAACCGCATTGGCGCCAAATCTGACAGCGGTGAAGGCGGCGAAGATCCTGCGCATTTCTTGCCCGATGCCAATGGTGATAATCCGTCAGCGAAAATCAAACAGGTGGCCTCGGGTCGGTTTGGTGTCACGGCGGAATATTTAAACGCCTGCGAAGAGCTAGAGATCAAAGTCGCGCAAGGGGCCAAGCCGGGCGAGGGCGGGCAGTTGCCGGGCCTTAAAGTGACGGAATTGATCGCAAGGTTGCGCCATTCGACCAAAGGGGTGACGCTTATTTCGCCACCGCCACATCATGATATCTATTCGATCGAAGACTTGGCGCAGCTGATCTATGACCTAAAACAAATCAACCCGCGCGCTAAAGTGACGGTCAAACTTGTGTCCTCATCAGGTGTGGGGACTATTGCGGCGGGCGTGGCCAAAGCCAAGGCCGATATTATTTTGATATCGGGCCATAATGGCGGGACGGGGGCCTCGCCCGGAACATCGATCAAATATGCGGGTCTGCCATGGGAAATGGGCCTGACCGAAGCGCATCAGGTTCTGTCTATGAACAATCTGCGCGAACGTGTTACACTACGCACCGACGGCGGCTTGCGCACGGGGCGTGACATTGTCATGGCTGCGATGATGGGTGCAGAAGAGTTCGGCATCGGCACCGCTGCATTGATTGCGATGGGTTGCATTATGGTTCGTCAGTGCCAATCAAACACCTGCCCCGTTGGCGTCTGTACTCAAAATGAAGCTTTGCGCGCCAAATTCACGGGTACGGCTGATAAGGTTGTTAATCTGATTACCTTTTATGCCCAAGAAGTCCGCGAGATTTTGGCAAGCATCGGAGTGCGCTCGCTTGATGAGATCATTGGGCGCGCTGATTTGTTAAGCCAAGTGTCGCGCGGTGCGGCGCATCTGGATGACTTAGACTTAAACCCACTTTTAATAACCGTTGATGGGGCAGATCGCATCACCTATGATCGTACGCGCCCGCGCAACGCGGTGCCCGATACGCTTGATGCAGAAATCATCAAAGACGCTGCACGGTTCTTTGATGATGGCGAAAAGATGCAACTATCTTATGCCGTGCGGAATACTGACCGTACAATAGGGACGCGTTCCAGCAGCCATATTGTGCGGAAATTTGGCATGAACAACCATTTGCAAGAAGACCATCTGACTGTAAAACTTGCCGGCTCTTGCGGTCAAAGTTTAGGGGCCTTTATGGCACGCGGCATCAAGCTAGAGGTGATGGGCGATGCCAATGACTATGTGGGGAAAGGTCTGTCTGGCGGTTTGATCGTGGTACGGCCGCCGATGACATCGCCGCTTGTGGCGGCTGAAAATACCATCATCGGCAATACGGTGCTTTACGGTGCAACCAAAGGTCATCTGTTCGCGGCCGGTCGCGCGGGTGAGCGGTTCGCGGTGCGCAACTCGGGCGCGATGGTGGTGATTGAGGGCTGCGGCACCAACGGTTGTGAATATATGACGGGTGGGGTTGCGGTGATCTTGGGCTCGATCGGGGCCAATTTTGGTGCAGGCATGACGGGTGGGATGGCCTATCTTTATGATCCGAGCAATGAGGCCGACAAAATGGTCAATTCTGAAACATTGGTTATGCATCCGGTTGATCATCCCCATTGGGAAGCAGAACTTTTGGGTCTGATTAAACGCCACAGTCTTGAGACGGGCAGCCAAAAGGCCGCTGCGATCTTGAGCAATTGGGCCAAAGAAAGGGCTGCCTTCGTACAAATTTGCCCTAAAGAAATGCTGGCCCATTTGCCACATCCCTTGTCGCAAAAAGCCCAAGCTGTGCCCGCGGAATAGCCTAGGCGGCGGCCGAACGTTCGGCCGCTTGCCCTTTGGTGGGAATGTCGTTAGCAATCAAGCGCATCACAAGGCGTTTGTAATAACCCATGACGGCCCGCAAATTAAAGAAAAAGCCAAATCTCTCTTTGCCCGTTGCAAGGGCCTTTTTGCGCTATCTTAAGCCACCGTCTCTGCGCCACCTGCCAATTTGGCATCAAGCGCTGGTTTGGGGGGCGCGTATTTTTGCCATCAAGGTTGGGTTTTTTGGCAGTTTTATATTGCTGTTTATCTTCCTAAATCCACCCGGAAATATTTACATGACGCAGGAAAATTGGCGTTTAGGGGGCATTTCGCAGACTTGGGCTCCGTTTGACACTATTGCCCCTGTCATGGCACGGGCGATAGTTGCGGCAGAAGACGCCAATTACTGTTTGCATTGGGGGTTTGACATGAAGGCTATTCGTCAAGCTTTGGCCAAGGGCGGCATGCGTGGAGCTTCGACCGTGTCGCAGCAGGTGGTCAAGAATGTGTTGTTATGGCCAGATCGATCCTGGTTGCGCAAAGCCTTTGAAGCTACATTAACCCCCGCGATTGAGCTTTTTTGGTCAAAGCGCCGCATCCTTGAACTTTACATGAATATTGCCGAATTTGATACGGGCGTCTTTGGCGTCGAGGCGGCCTCCCAGCATTATTTTGGCATCTCTGCGGGCAGGCTAAGCGCTTTGCAAGCAGCCCGATTGGCTGCAGTTCTGCCCAATCCGAAAGAGCGTAACGCTGCCAAGCCCACAAATTTTTTGCGAAAACGTACCGCCCAAATTATTCAAGGTGCCGAGACTATCAACCAAGACGGCCGTGCCGCGTGTTTTCAAAATTAACCATTGATGGGATTGAATTTTTCGTGGCGAACAGGCAATCAATATAAAAGCCCAGAAAGTTGAAACACTCAAATGAACCGCCTTTATCACGCCACTCTTTCACCTTTTTGCCGCAAAGTGCGCCTGACTTTGGCGGAAAAACGCGTTGAAGTAGAGCTGGTCGACGAGCGCTACTGGGATCGCGCCCCTGAATTTATGAAGCGCAATCCCGCTGGCAAAGTGCCTGTGCTGCGGATGGAGAGTATTACCATCTCGGAAAGTCAGGCTATATGCGAATATCTTGACGAAATGGTGCCCGAACCCCCTTTGATGCCCAAATCACCACAAGCACGGGCCGAAGTGCGCCGTCTGTGCGGATGGTTTGATGATAAATTTCACCATGAGGTGACGGCAAACCTGCTTTATGAGCGCGTAACCAAAAAGGTCATGGGGGCGGGCTATCCTGAATCACGTAATATCAAAGCGGGCGCGCAGGCAATCAAATATCATTTGGACTATATGGCCTATTTGCTTGATCAACGCCGCTGGCTGGCGGGCGATGTAATGACTTTGGCCGATTTTGCAGCGGCTTCGCATTTATCTTGTTTGGATTATATCTCTGACGTGGATTGGAACCGCCATTCGGTGGTGAAAGACTGGTACGCCACAATTAAATCAAGACCCAGTTTTCGCCCACTTTTGGTTGATCACCTGTCAGGCTTTCCGCCGCCTGACCATTATTCAAACCTTGATTTTTGACCTAAAGGATAGGCCTTCGTGACGTCCGTGTTCAAAGACCTCTTGATTGCCCGCGCCAAATTAGAGGGCTTTTCAAAGCTAGGTATCTGCGCACCCGACTCCACACCAAAAGCGGCCCCGCGGCTTAAGGCTTTTTTGGACGATGGTCGACACGGGCAAATGGCCTGGATGGACGAGCGCGTGGCATGGCGTGGCTCGGCACAGGCGCTTTGGCCCGAGGCACGGTCGGTCATTATGTTAGCCGAGCCCTATACGCCTAATTACAATCCGCTTGATGTGCTAAAAAACCGCGATTTGGCGGCCATTTCCGCCTATGCGCAGGGGCGCGATTATCACGATTTGGTCAAGCGGCGGCTTAAGCGGCTGGGCGGTTGGATCGTCGGGCAAACAGCGGCCGAGATCAAGGTTTTTGTCGATACGGCTCCTGTGATGGAAAAACCCTTGGCCGAGGCAGCTGGTTTGGGCTGGCAGGGCAAGCACACCAATCTTTTGGCGCGCGATTTGGGCAATTGGTTCTTTTTGGGCGCGATTTTCACCACGCTTGATCTGCCAAAAGACCCGCCTGAGGTCAGTCACTGCGGCTCTTGCACGGCCTGTTTAGATATTTGCCCTACTCATGCTTTTCCTGCGCCCTATCAGTTGGATGCGCGCCGCTGCATCTCTTATCTAACGATCGAGCATCGCGGCCCTATCGCGATTGAATTGCGCGAGAAAATGGGCAATCGGATTTATGGTTGTGATGATTGTTTGGCCGTTTGTCCTTGGAATAAATATGCGCAATCTGCGCATGATATTGGCTATGATGTGCGCGTGGGCGCACCACCTTTGCGGGAGCTGGCTTTGCTAGATGATGTGGCGTTTCGTAGCCGATTTTCGGGAAGCCCCATCAAGCGAATTGGCCGCGACCGTTTCTTGCGTAACGTGCTTTATGCAATTGGAAATTCGGGCGAAAAAAATCTGCAATCAGCCTTGCCGGCCCATTTTAAGGATCCAGACCCAACCATAGTCGATGCTGCCCGCTGGGCAATGGGGCGGTTAGATAAAGCATAGGGCCCGCCCCAAGAGGCTGAGCCTTTCTTTAGGCGCGAACCAGTTTTTCGTAATCCGTCGAAATCTCACGCGTCAAAGCACCCACTTCGAAACTATAGGCGCCAATTTGCCCCACGGGGGTAACTTCGGCGGCTGTGCCTGTAAGCCAGCACTGTTCAAACCCTTCAAGCTCTTGCGCCTCTATGTGGCGTTCATGCACAGTTAAGCCTTTGGCTCTTAGCATGCCAATAACGGTTTGACGAGTGATACCGTTCAAAAAGGAATCAGCCAAAGGTGTGTGGACTTCGCCATTTTTAATAAAGAAAATATTAGCACCCGTCGCTTCTGCCACATAGCCACGATAGTCAAACATCATCGCGTCAGAGCAGCCTTTGGCTTCGGCGGCATGTTTTGACATGGTGCAAATCATGTAGAGACCAGCCGCTTTTGCCGCATGGGGAATGGTTTCAGGGCTCGGGCGTTTCCATTTTGAAATGTCGAGCTTGGCACCCTTCATTTTGGCGTCGCCGTAATATGCACCCCATTCCCAAACCGCCACGGCCATGCGCACCGGATTGCGTTTGGCTGCAACACCCATATCATCGCCCGCACCGCGCCATGCAACGGCACGCACATAGGCGTCGGTTAGGCCATTTGCTTTAAGCGTTTGCTCTTTGGCAGCTTCAATTTGGTCAACCGAATAGGGAATGTCCATATCCAAATAAACGCCAGATTGTAGCAGGCGTGCAGAATGTGCGCGCGATTTAAAAATCTTGCCATTGTAGCAACGTTCGCCTTCAAATACGGATGACGCGTAGTGCATAGCATGGGTTAGTATATGTACATTGGCATCACGCCAGTCGACCAAAGCCCCATCCATCCAAATTTTGCCATCGCGATCACTATAAGAGCCAGCCATTATTCCTCACGTTTTGCGAATGTTGCGCAAAATAAGTCCGAACTGGACATAATATTGCGTCAAATGATATATTGGCTATCAGTCTGTACTTGGAAAGTCAATAACGCTGACGTAAAATGGGATCAACGAAAGGAGCAAGTTATGGTGCAAAGGCTAGCGACGGGCGAAAGCCTACTGTTTCTAACGGATGAGCAACTGCGCAAGGGAATTGAGGCGATGTTTTTCGCCTATCGAGGATTTACCGCTGACCCTGATCGTATCTTGCAAGATCTTGATTATGGGCGCGCCCATCATCGGGCAATCCACTTTATCAACCGAAACTCGGGCACTACGGTGACTAATTTATTAATTACATTGGGCGTGACCAAACAGTCTTTGAACCGTGTGCTGCGCAGTTTGATTGCTGATGGTATGGTTGAAAGTCGAGTTGGGCGCTCGGATCGGCGAGAAAGACATTTGTTTTTAACAGCCAAAGGAAATGAACTTGAACGCAGCCTATCAGACGCGCAGCGCGCTCGCATGCGCTCGGCCTACCGCCAAGCCGGTCCCGTGGCCGTGCAGGGCTTTCGTCAAGTGCTAGAGGCCATTATGGACCCAGATTCACGGCGCCAATTCCTTTCGCTTAAGGAAATCAAAAAATGACGCCAAATGTATCGCATCTTTTGGTCGTGGATGATGACGAGCGTATCCGTGGTCTGTTGCAGAAGTTTCTGATGCGACATGGATTTCTGGTGACCATCGCCCGTGATGCGCGCCAAGCTCGCAATCTTTTGGCAAGCTTTGAATTTGATTTGATTATTTTGGATGTGATGATGCCGGGCGAAGACGGTATCTCGTTGACCCAAGATTTGCGTGGCAAGCTGTCGGTGCCGATCTTTCTTTTGACCGCGCGCGGTGAAATTGGCAACCGAATCGAAGGCTTAGAGGCGGGGGCTGACGATTACTTGGTCAAACCATTTGAGCCAAAAGAGCTGTTGCTTCGGATAAATGTAATTTTGCGCCGCCAGCCCACGGTGGTGGCGCCCTTGGTCCAAAAGTCACTGAATTTAGGCGCGGTACATTATGATATTGAGCGGGCCGAACTTTGGCAGGGCGATAAGCCCATTCGTCTGACGCTGACCGAGGCACAGCTGATGCGCATTTTGGCGCAAAGTCCCGGCCAGGCGGTGTCACGTGAAGCTTTGGTTGGTAGTTTGAACAACAACCACGAGGGCCAAGAACGCACTGTTGACGTCCAAATTAACCGTTTACGTCGTAAGATCGAACAAGACCCGCGCGAACCGCGTTATTTACAAACGGTGCGGGGCGCGGGGTATTTGTTGAAGTATGACTGATTAATAGCCCAACGCACAGCCGTCTTTGCGCGCATCTGAGGCGCCGCGCAAGACGCCATCTTGCGTCATTTGGATCGACTGCGCCCCACCAATTGCCTTTGAGGCTTTGACGACGTGATGTCCCATATCTGCCAGTTCATCCGCGACATTGGTGCTATAGCCGCGTTCAAGCTGTAGCCCTTCATGGTCGGCAAAAGAACGTGGGCCATCGATGGCTGCCTGTGCGTCCATACCGAAATCAACCAGATTTGAGACAAAACGACTATGGCCCGTTGCCTGATACGCCCCACCCATCACCCCAAAGCTGGTAGTCACTTTGCCATTTTCGCGCAACATACCGGGAATAATCGTGTGCATGGGACGTTTCTTTGGGCCAAGCTCATTGGCGTGGCCTTGTTCAAGCGTGAAGCCCGCGCCGCGATTTTGGAAGTTTATCCCAAATTTCGCCGAGGCCAAGCCGGAGCCAAAAGAATGAAAAACCGAATAGATCAGCGAGACCATCATCTGATTTCTATCCACAACGGTGATATAAATCGTGTCGCGGTGTACGCTTTCGCTCAGCTCTTTTGGCGATTGCATGGCTTTTCTTACATCGATCAAACTTGAAAGCTTTTTCGCCGTTTCTGGCGAGAGCATATGGTTAAGTCGCATCATATGATCAGGGTCTGCAATAAAGCGGTTTCGCGCATCATAGGCTAGTTTTGTGGCCTCAGCCTCAATATGGGCCCGTTGTGTGCCGAATGGGTCCATCGATGCGATGTCGAAATGCGAAAGGATATTAAGTAAAAGCACAGCCGTTGCACCCTGGCCGTTTGGCGGATGCTCGATCAACTCAATCCCCTGATAGGCTCCCGAGACTGGTGCATCGTAGGTGCATTTTGTCGCCGCGAAATCATCCATCTGATGGTGGCCACCCAAAGCTTGTAATGATGCCAGCATATCCTCTGCCACTTCGCCCTCATAAAAACCAGCGCGTCCTTGGAGCGCGATTTTTTCGAACACTTCTGCCATTTTAGGGGCACGAAACATTTGGCCTAATTTTGGGGCTTTGTCATTGAGTAGGTAAAATTTGCGCGCATCGCCTTGCAAAAGATCGACCGAATTTTCCCAGTCATAAGCCACACGGGGTGCGACGGGCACACCTTCTTCGGCATAATGAATAGCGGGCGCAAGTGACACGGCCAAGCCCGCGTGGCCCCAATCAGCAGAAAGTGTGCAAAAAGCATCAATTGCACCGGGAATGGTCACAGCGTGAACGGAATTAATAGGCACAATATTCATGCCTTGATCTCTTAGGTCTTGCGCCTTCAGATTTGCAGGTGCGCGCCCTGAGCCATTCAGCGCCATCACCTGTTCTTGCCCAGCGGGTTTTATCAGCACAAAGCAATCACCCCCGATGCCGCACATCTGCGGCTCACAAACGCCCAAAAGTGCGGCCCCGGCAATTGCTGCATCAACGGCGTTGCCGCCAGCTTGTAAGATATCAATTGCCGTTTTAGCCGCTAACGGATGTGACGTGGCGCACATGCCGTTTGTTGCAAAAACTTCTGAACGTCCTGGAAGATGAAAGTCGCGCATAATTAGACCCCTTTTAGGCTGTAAGTTATTGCAAATAAGATGGTTTTCCAAGTGCTATCTGCCCCCTTTAGGAAATCATGGATACTTTCAGCTTGAGACTATTTTTTGGATTTAACCGTTCGCATTTCAAATGAGCACCTCTCATTGTAATCATAAGCCAACGATGGTCCCCTTCGACCAAAGTTTTGATGTCTGCGACGTCAGGGCGCTTGCCCTTTCAAAGCCCTGATCCTTAAAAACCACCCCAAGTGAACCGATTATTTAAACCCGACTGCACCTGCGCTGCACTTGCGGCATCAATTTTGTCTTTAATTGACCTTTGGATCCATCTTCTGGGCGATATCCTGTAAAGTTATTTGTATGACCGTACCCCTTTCGCTGTCTGAAAATATACGCAATATTTTACTACTTGGTAATTTTAGACTGAAAAACGCAATTTTTATCTACCTAAGGACGACCATGCCAGATTATACTATTTTGTCGCGCCAGGTCATGGCGCTCTGTCAGGGCGAGACGGACTGCGTGTCGCTGATGGCGACGATGGCGTCCGAAGTTCATAGCCATCACCCCCTGTCTGACTGGACAGGCTTTTACCGCGTCGTCGCACCCGAGTTGTTGAAAATAGGTCCCTATCAAGGGGGGCATGGCTGTTTGGTCATTCCTTTTTCTAAGGGCGTGTGCGGGGCTGTTGCCAGCAGCCGTGAACCCTTAATAGTACCCAATGTCGCGCATTTTGAGAATCATATAGCCTGTTCTTCAACCACACAATCAGAACTCGTTTTGCCTGTTTTTAATGGAAAAAATCAGCTTTTGGGGGTGTTTGATCTGGACAGCAACTCCCTTGACGCTTTTAATTTATACGATGTTAAAGGGCTCAGTGCTATTTTGTTGCATGTCTTTAAAGATGCGCAGGGATATGCATTTTGAACCTGAGTGACCTTGTCACATTCATGGGAGTGGGGGTTTTGGTGAATTTGGCTCCAGGTGCAGATGTGGCCTTTGCCATGAGCTGTGGGCTTGCAGGCGGGACTAAAAAGGGGGCTGTCGCAGGTTTGGGTGTGGGTTTGGGCGTGTTTTTTCATATCGTTCTTGCAGCGTTAGGTGTCAGCGCCATCGTTGCAACCTTTGATGGTGGACTTCAGACTTTGCGGTTAATCGGGGCTGCTTATTTGCTTTATTTGGCAATTAGATCTTGGGTGGCGACCCCCATAACAGAAACTTATGCAATCAAGGCTCCTGTTTTAACGATTGGCCAAGCGTTTTTACGTGGGGCTTTGGTGAATGTACTAAACCCTAAACCCATCTTGTTTATTTTAGCATTTTTGCCGCAATTCATTGACCCGACCGCCGGACCAGCGGCTTTTCAAATTTTATATTTGGGAGTAATTTTCGCAACTACGGGGGCATTGATCACGGCCGCCTATGGGGCCTTTGCGGGACGCGTGGCACGGCGCTTGACGCCGCGATTAGGTCTGATCCATAAGGCGACAGCTGTGCTTTTATTTGGCTTGGCGTTTCAGCTGGTATTCTTATAGGGCAATCATGGCACAAATTACACTTTTAGACGGCGGCATGGGACAAGAGCTGGTGGCTCGGTCGCATGATGCTCCAAGCCCGCTTTGGGCTACCCAGGTGATGTTCGATCATCCTGATCTAGTGCGCGAAATACATGCCGATTATTTTTCATCGGGTGCCACTGTGGCCACGACAAACACCTATGCGTTGCATCATGATCGTTTGATCCCCCAAGGTCAGGATAATTTATTTGCGCTCTTGCATGCCCGTGCAATCGAGCAAGCTAACACAGCACGCGACGCCCACGGGTCGGGGCGCATAGCAGGCTCGATTGGGCCATTGGTCATGAGCTACCGTGCTGATGTGGCTGTGCCTGTTGCAGAGGCTGCGCCCAAATATGCAGAAATTGCAATGCTTTTGGCTCCCAATGTTGACTTTATACTGATCGAAACGATGGCCGGCCTGTTGCAAGCTGAAGGCGCTTTGGCGGGGGCTACACAGGCGGGTTTGCCGGTTTGGGTTTCCTTTACGGTTGATGATCAAGACGGTACCCGCCTGCGCTCGGGTGAGGCGCTGAGTGACGCCAAAGCTCTGATCGCGCGTTACCACCCCGCCGCAGTCTTGGCCAATTGCTCCCTGCCCGAGGTAATGCAGGCGGCCTTGGCCACGCTGGCCACATTTGGTTTGCCCTTTGGAGCCTATGCAAATGGGTTTACCCATATTTCCGACGGGTTTAAAACCCAGGGGGCTACGGTCGCCGAATTGACCCATCGTCATGATTTGACTCCCAGAAAATATGCAGCCTTTGCAATGGATTGGGTGGCGCAAGGCGCCACTATCGTTGGCGGTTGCTGCGAAGTTGGGCCCGCCCATATCCAGGCTTTGGCGCAAAGCTTACGGGCCGCTGGCCACGAGATAGTTTAGATGGCAGAGTATTTTTATCAGCCACCCGATGTGCCCTTGGTTATTCTATATCGAGATGATGATCTTGTGGTGGTTGATAAGCCCTCTGGGCTTTTATCGGTTCCGGGGAAAACGCCTGAAAAGGCCGATTGTCTGATCGCACGTCTTACAGCGGCCATGCCCGAGTGCCTATTAGTACATCGGCTTGATACGGACACGTCAGGGGTGATGGTCTTTGCGATGAATAAGCCTGCGCAAGGCGCGATCAGCCAGCAGTTTGAAAAGCGCAAAACCACCAAATCCTATTTGGCCCGGCTTGAGGGGCACCTTGCGCCGATGACGGGCCGCGTTGATGCGCCGCTTTGTGTCGATTGGCCCAATCGTCCGCGCCAACATATTGATTGGGAAAAAGGTAGACCGTCGCAAACCGATTGGAAAGTCTTATCGCATGATACCAAGGAAACACGGGTGGCGCTGTTTCCCCTTACGGGGCGCAGCCATCAGTTGCGTGTGCATATGGCGCATATGGGTCACCCCATATTGGGCGATCGTTTTTATGCCACCGAGGCAGGGCGCTTCCACCCGCGTTTGATGCTGCACGCCTATGAGCTTGGATTATTTCAACCCACTACGGGTGCTCCGCTTTTGTTTCGCGCTGAATGCCCCTTCTAACACCTAGGGCGCGGCGCCGCCGAGCGTGAAAGCCTATCATTGATAGCAGCCCCAAGCCCGTGGCTGGGAATAGGTGCAAAGGCGATGCTGGCTTGGCCTTTTGCCAAAAGATCGGCTTCGCGCATTAAGTGAAACAAATTTGCCGCCGCCTCGGCCAGATCGGCGCTGGGCGACAGGTTAAGGGCAGCTCCTCCGCAGTCAGGGCCAAAACCAACCCAGATCTCGCCTACCAAGGGCTGCATAACACCTAACCGCACGGCCGCATTGGGCGCATAATGCGAGGCAAGCTGCCCTGGGGCCACAATGGCGCTTTGCGGATGTATCGTTGCAAGTGAGGCGTTTAAGACATGCTCAATTTGGGCTGCCGAAACCCCGCCTGGGCGCAGCAACAAGGGCGGGTAGCTTAGGCCGATGATGGTTGATTCGACGCCAACAAGTGCGGCCCCCCCCTCTAATATAGCGTCAATGCGGCCCCAAAGCCCTTGGACCACATGTTGCACGCGCGTTGGGCTTATGCGCCCTGATGGATTTGCCGAAGGCGCGGCCAAAGGCCCATCAAAATGCACAAGCAAATCGCGCGCTACCTGATGAGAGGGCACGCGTAGCGCCACCGTATCAAGCCCTGCGGTGACCAAAGGAGCCAGTCCCGAATCAAGGCGCAAGGGCAGTACAAGCGTCAGCGCCCCTGGCCAAAAGGCCAGCGCCAATGTCATCGCGTTAGTATCAAAATGCGCGTATTTTTGTGCCTGTTCCAGATCTTGCACATGAACGATCAGCGGGTTGAAGTGCGGGCGTCCCTTTGCGGCAAAAATGCGTGCAACCGCATGGTCATTGCGGGCGTCTCCTGCCAGCCCGTAAACCGTTTCAGTGGGCATGGCCACCAGCCCCCCTGCCTGCAAGATTTGCACGGCTTGGTCTAAACCTAAGGCGTCTGGCTGCAACAGTTGGGTATCAATATTAGACATTGGCGTTTCATATTAAGAACTAACATAAAGCCCTTACTAGCGATTGCGCGCTTTTGCCATATAAAAGACAAAAGCTCCACTGCTGCGACCATGAGACCCCGTGACAGCCGTTTAAATCTCAGTTAAAGGTGACTCATAAAATTTAGGAGTACATCATGGCTGAACATAAACACGGTAGCGTGGACATTAAAGTCCAAGAAAAAACCTTTGCTGGCTTTATCCGTATGGTGACTTGGGGAGCTGGTATTTCTATTGGTATTTTGGTCTTTATGGCTTTGGTCAACGCCTAATTTAAAGGCTCTTTGAGCTGATGAAATGGTGCGTGTTGATACTTAGTACCGCCCTTTCCCTAACCAAGAATATAGACCATGGCATAAAGCGTGCTCAGGCCCACTATAACCGCCGCAATCACATTGCGCGTCCAAAGCCCTGCTATAATTGCGGCAAGTGCTGCGGCCAAACGTGCGGGATCCGTGTGTCCTTGCGTTGCGGCGGGCCAGAGCACCATAGGTGCCACTAAGCCAGGTATCACCGCCATGGGTGTATAACGCAGAAAACGCAGCGCCCACTCTGGCAGGCTTTTGCCGCCCACCAATCCTAAAAAAGAAAATCGAAGCAAAAAACTGCCCATGCCAAGCGCAAAGATGATGAACCAAATTTGGCCGTCTGAAAAGCTCATGTTTTTTGGATCCTTCTAGCTGTAGCTTTTTGCTCAACATAACTGCCTACCAGCATCGCCAAAAGCGCAGCTACCAAAAGCCCAGAATTATAAGGCAGCTTTATCAGCAAAAGCGACATGACAACCGAGGTCAGCGCCGCGGCAACCTGTGGTCGGGTGCGCAATGTTGGGGCGACCATCGCCAAAAAAGCCAAGGGCAAAACGAAATCAAGCGCATATTGCGGTGGGATCTGCGCCCCCACCGTGGCACCTACATAGGTGCCCAAATACCAAAAGGGCCAGATCGGCGTCACAGTACCCATAAAGAAAGCGAATTTTAGGCCAAGAGAAACTTGGGGGCTCTTTTCAAATTGTAAGATCGAGGCAATATAGCTTTGATCCAAAATCAAGTATGAAACTAAGATCTTTTTCCAAAAATTAAGCCTGCCCAAATGGGGGTAAAGCGAAGCTGAATACATTGCCATACGCAAATTCACGGCGAGTGCAGTCAAAATAATGATAAAGATCGGCGCATTTTCAAGCATCAGATGCAAAGCTGCAAACTGTGCGGCCCCTGCAATCACAATGATCGTAAAGCCCATTATTTGCACAAGGCTAAGCCCCGCCTCTGTGCCTGCCAAGCCAAACATCATCCCAAAAGGAACAATCACCATAATGAACGGGATCGAGGCCCAAAACCCGCCCCAAAACACCCTTCTTACCGCCTGATTAGACATTTGATTTCCATAATGACTTTACGCCGAACCTACAAACGCATAGGCAATTCTAAAGCAAGTTACAATAAGATGCATTTTTGCTTTGGGGAGATTTGTACCTGTTTGATCGCATTATCATCGTTGATTGGTCGGCGTCATCCGCTCCGTCGGGCAAAAGCCCAAAGGCCAACGCGATTTGGATCGGGCAGGCTGATCGGGCTGGTGCGCGCACGGATTATTTTAGCACCCGTCAGGCTGCCGAGCAGGCCTTGATGGCGCAAGTCCAAAGCGGTGCACGGCTGTTGATTGGATTTGATTTTCCCTTGGGCTTTCCAATGGGCTTTGGCAAAGCGTTTTTGGGCAGTGATGACCCTTGCGCGTTGTGGCACTGGGTGCGTGATCACATTACCGATGGGCCCGATAATCGCAACAATCGCTTCATGGTGGCCCAAAGTGTTAATTTGGCATTTGAACAAAGTCACGCGCAAAGAGGCCCTTTCTGGGGCTGCCCTAGGGGCCTGAATCTGACCGGGCTGAGTGCTACAAAAACATCAGATTACGCCGCTTTAGGATTTTTGGAAAAAAGACAGTGCGAAGTGTTGCTACCCAAATCGCAACCAATTTGGAAACTTTATACTGCAGGGTCGGTGGGCTCGCAAAGTTTGATGGGCCTTGGCATGATCGCGCGGCTTGTTGCGGGGGGGGCTGCCGTGTGGCCTTTTGAGCGGAACATTTCGCAGAGCCAAGTCGTCTTAACCGAAGTGTACCCCAGCCTGATTGATTCTGCCGTAGCGCGGGCCGTGGGAGCGGGGCAGATCAAAGATGCGGCGCAAACCCAGCTTTTGGCGCAGGCGTTGAACCATATGATGCAGTTACATCAACTGGCCCAACTGTTCGAGGCCGCACCAAAAACAGACCAAGTGCACTCCGAGGGGTGGATTTTAGCACAGGGCCAACAGGCTGCGCTTTTGGCTGCCTTGGAGGGGTAAGATCATGCGCTATGAAATTGTCAACGGCCTGCCTGACCAGTTGCGCCCTAAGGCGGCCTTGCTTTATTGGCAGGCCTTTCGCACCAAGCTGGGCAAAGTCTTAGGCCCCAAGGATAAAGCACTGGCATTTTTGCGCCAAGATCTTAATGGCTTGCACTGTGTGATTGCAAAAGACTCGCAGGGTCAGCTTTTAGGACTGGCTGGATTTCAAACCTCTCACGGCAGCTTTAGCCAAGGCCAGTCCGCCCTTTTGTGCGCCGTTTACGGACGCTTTGGTGCGGCTTGGCGGCGTAGGTTTTTCTATCTGTTGCGTAATCAAAACCCAGCTGCGGCCAGTTTTATGGTGGATACGATTGCCGTTGATCCACAGATGCAACGCCAAGGCATTGGGGCCGCTTTGCTTGAGGGGCTTTGCGAATTGGCGCTTTCCATGGGGCATGCTCACATCGCTCTGGATGTCGATTTGGGCAATCTGGCCGCACAAAGGCTTTATGCGCGCCACGGGTTTCTAAAGCTTGAGGTGCAAAACCTTGGCTTTTTAGGTTGGATTTTTGGGGTTCAAAAAACGTTGGTGATGCGGCGGGATTTGCTTAGATAAATGCCTCTGGAACCCGACCAACAAGCATAAAGGCACGCACGGTCGAGGTCTTGGCCCGCTGGGCCAGTCAGGCTTTCGAAGCGGTGGGTTCAAACCCCGCACAGGCTTGATCAAAGCATTGCAGAAAATGGTGGCCTGCATCGTGAAATGCCATATCATCATAATCCGCGTGGCGGGGGTTCAAGCCCCCTCCACTACCAACTACCTATATAAATCAATAACTTAACTTTTTGTACGTGGTGTATCGTGCGTAGCGCACTTTTTCTGCCCAATGTATGCTGGATTCGCTGTGTTGAACACAGTGTTTGCAACATAGTCTTTAAACACAGTGTCTTTAATCACCCTAAGCTAACAAGCGACAATATCACTATTGATTGAGAGGAGTAGGCGACCGCTCTATATAGGGATTTGCTTTACTAAAGCTGCTATTGAAGGTCTAAGTGAATGGAATAAAAAAGCAATAGTTAAACAGCAGGGTGTTTTCTGTTCTTAAATGGTTGCAGCCACGATTTTTTGTACCCAAATCAGCCCAACAAGCAGGGCCAACCAGTCACTTACCAGATATGTTCGATTTACCTTTGACATAGTTGGGCTTTACCAAAGTTGCGCAAATTCTATTTTTTTAAATGAATTTAATTTCAACAACTTCGTAATTTCGTTGGCCTCCTGGCGTTTTCACTTCGACGCTGTCGCCGTTGTCTTTACCAATTAAGGCCCGCGCAAGTGGCGATCGAATGTTCAGAAGTCCCTTCTCAATGTCAGCCTCGGCTTCGCCAACGATTTGATAGGTGCGCTCTTCATCGGTCTCTTCGTCAACCAAAGTAACTGTGGCGCCAAATTTGATCGTGCCAGAAAATTTGCTTGGATCAATGACCTCAGCATAAGATAATAGGGATTCCAACTCTTTTACGCGGCCTTCGATGAAACTTTGTTTTTCACGCGCGGCATGATATTCGGCATTTTCCGACAGGTCACCGTGTTCGCGGGCCTCGGATATTGCTCGGATCACGGCGGGGCGCTCAACAGACTTTAGCTGCTTTAACTCGGCATCTAACGCGGTATGTCCCGCGCGGGTCATTGGTATTTTTTCCATCGGTCTCTACATTGTCAAAGTTGGGCATAAACCCATGGCTTTTATTTTTCTAATTTCAATACCTGATCCGACTACGCTCAAGAAATCAAGATAGAATGTAAAAATACACAAAATCAATGGTCGCGCAGGATTTTCAGCAACCTTTAAATGCTAGGAATTGACTAATTATAACGATTCTGCACATCTAAGGCAGATTTTATTAAACGAAGGACTGAATATGGCCAATCCGACCACGCGTGAGCAAATGGAATATGATGTTGTGATCGTGGGAGCTGGCCCCGCTGGCCTTTCCGCGGCCATCAGGCTTAAACAGTTAGATGCCGATCTGTCGGTGGTCATACTTGAAAAAGGGTCCGAGGTTGGCGCGCATATATTGTCTGGTGCAGTCCTTGACCCGTCGGGTTTGGATGCGCTTTTGCCCAACTGGCGCGCGCTGAATGCCCCCATCAAAACCCCAGTTTTGGAAGATAATTTCTATATGATGGGCCCTGCAGGTCAGATCAAAATTCCGAACTTTCCAATGCCGCCTTTGATGAGTAATCACGGCAATTACATCGTGTCGATGGCCAATGTCTGCCGTTGGATGGCCGAACAGGCCGAGGCCCTGGGGGTTGAGATTTTCTCTGGCATGGCTTGTTCGGAATTGGTTTATGATGACAAAACCGCCGTGATCGGTGTCGTCGCGGGGGAGTTTGGCAAGCTTGAAAATGGTGAGGCGGGCCCAAATTATGAACCCGGAATGGAGCTATTGGGCAAATATGTCTTTTTGTCTGAAGGTGTGCGCGGCTCATTAGCCAAAGAAGTGATTGCAAAATATGATCTTTCGGCGGACAAATGTCCGCAAAAATTCGGCCTTGGCATGAAGGAAATATGGGAAATTGACGGCGCCAAACATCACCTAGGGCGCGTGACCCATACGATGGGCTGGCCCTTGGGCAAGAATGCGGGCGGTGGATCATTTATTTATCACCTTGAAAACAATCAAGTCTATGTGGGTTTCGTTGTGCATCTTAACTATCAAAATCCCCATCTTTACCCCTATATGGAGTTCCAGCGCTTTAAACATCACCCGATGATTGCCGATCTTTTGAAGGGCGGAAAGCGCATAGCCTACGGCGCGCGCGCCATCTCCGAAGGCGGATGGCAGTCTATTCCTAAAATGGTCGCCCCAGGTGTGGCGCTATTGGGATGTTCTGCTGGGCTTGTAAATGTTCCACGCATTAAGGGTAATCATAATGCAATGCTGTCGGGTAAAGCCGCCGCCGAAGCGGCCTTTGCCGCGCTAAAAGCGGGGCGCCGTGCTGATGAGCTCAGCGATTACGAGCAAAGTGTGCGGCAAGGGGTCATTGGGGCTGATTTGAAAAAAGTTCGCAATGTGAAACCCCTATGGTCGAGGTTCGGACTTTTGGCATCGTTAATCGGGGGTGGACTTGATATGTGGGCCAACACGCTTGGCTTTACGTTCTTTGGCACCCTAAAACATGGAAAGTCCGATGCGGCGGCGACGGGTTTGGCGGCGGATCATGCGCCCATCACCTATCCACGTCCGGACGGTGTTTTGTCGTTTGACCGTTTGACCAACGTGGCCTTTTCCTTCACCAACCATCAAGAGGGTCAGCCCGCGCATCTAAAATTGCGAGACAGCACCGTGCCGATTGCGGTGAACCTGCCAAAATTCGCTGAACCCGCCCAACGCTATTGTCCTGCAGGCGTTTATGAGGTGATTGCAGAAGAGGGTAAAGAGCCCCGTTTCGTGATCAATTTTCAAAACTGCGTCCATTGTAAGACCTGCGACATTAAAGACCCGTCGCAAAATATCAATTGGACAACGCCCCAAGGTGGCGATGGGCCCAATTATCCAAATATGTAATAAAAAAAGTTTCCCTT
>DPZQ01000064.1 GCA_003536295.1 Rhodobacter sp.
CTTCATCGTTCATACGGAGAATGATGGTTTCTTGTTCCTCATGAAGTTGAAGTTGGTGAAGCTCCAGTCCAACATGTTCAAACATCCTAGCTAACTTAGCTGTTGGCTGGATACGTGTTGAGCGGTTACCAATAGGTGAACCTGTACGATTGTAAGAATGGTTGGCCTTATGCAGAAGCCCCTGCTCAATTAGAATATCAATCACATCTGATGTTCTATGGGGTAAGTTCATCCCGTTATAACGTGACTTCACAATCCACTTATTCCGCCCACGTTGTATAGCTGTACACAGAGTAGGGTCAGTCCTCCAAGACACATACTGATCCACAAGGATCACACGCAAGGCACGATACAGGTCGGTTTTACCCTTGTTGTTGGACTTACCAATGACCGTGGCTTTCTGCTCATCACTAAAGGATTGGAACACCTGTTCAGTCAGGCTCATCACTGCTTTATGCTCAGACCAAGCATGAACATTGAATAGACGTGAGTGCCAGACGTCAGTGATCATATACGTACCAACCCATCAAGGATCTGTTGAAGGCGTTGCTTATAGTTAGGCATGACGCTGGGCTTTCTGATGTGCTTCCGTTTGATGAGGATAGGGGTAAATATAATATGAATCTACTGACCATCAGCCTCAGTCAAAAGGAACTTAAATAAGGAACTTAAATTGTTAAAAGGATATGCTTGATTATAACAAGTAAATCACATATAGTTATTTAAAATCAAATATTTAAGAGGTATAATGAATAACTCTATAGCGCAAAATCAGCCCTTCCTTCTGGGGCCACCATTTTTCGCTTTGACCAAAAGTAATTCGCTAAAAATTTCTCGAATAGCTCCTAATTGGGCTTTATCGCGAGTTTACCCTTGCAGCGTAGCAATTAATAATTACATTCATTAAGTTGAATATAATGGAAAGAAAACATGAAAAAAGCATTTATCTTGACTATAGGTTTAGTCATCGTCTTTGGCAGCGGTTTTGTTGCATCGCATTTTTGGTCACAGTCGTCTTACGACGGTCACAGCACGCATATGGCCTCTATGGAGGTTGATATGCATGATGAAGGCGATATGCCCATGTTAAATGGAAAAGACACAACTGCAGATGAAGTAGTCGATCTAAAATCAATGTTCCAAAACCATAAGGACATAACGCGTAGCGTAGAGCTTTTGCCCAACGGCATCAAAACTACAACCGAAAGTCCCGACGAAAATCTGCGCAGCGCCTTGGTGAACCATGTTGCAAGCATGATAACTCGCGTTGAACAGGGCCAAGATCCCCAAATTCCCATTCAAAGCCCAACACTTGATATTTTATTCCAAAAGGGCTCTGAAATAATAACCGAGATTGAAACGACGGATTTTGGTGTTAGTGTTATTCAAACTTCAGGAAATCCTGAGGTCGTCGCCGCCCTGCAAAAACACGCGCTTGAAGTCAGTGATCTGGCCGCGCGCGGCATGCAAGCGGTACATGAACAGATGATGGGCCACCACAATTAGGCAAAGAAAGAAGCACCGTGCCCTATTTCATAATTACCCTTTCCACTTTTTTTCTGGCTGGTTGCGGTGTTCCTTTTTTATAAGGCACCCAAACTAAATAGCCTTTAAAGACACAGAATACCGCTATCATTGCCCGTGCAAAAGCCTATATTCGGGGCAGACCCTGAGGTGGACATGGCGTTTTCATTATCATTTTTAAAAATCAAATCCGTCCCCATCCTCTTTTGGAGCGCAAAAAAAACACAGTCACTTAGGCCACCCTTGGTCTCTTTGGTGTTTTTGGTGCTGGGCTTAACCATTTTCGGTTTGGGCGAGGCGCTGTTGATCACTGCCGCGGTCGGGGTCAGCCCTTGGACGGTTTTTGCCCAAGGACTTGCCAATGTCACTGGCATAGACATTGGGCTTTCGACCTTTATCTTAAGCATTTCAGTCTTGCTTTGTTGGATACCCTTGCGCCAAAGGCCGGGCATTGGGACCTTGGCAAATGCGGTGATCATTGCTTTGGTCTTGGGGTTCGCCCTGCCCTACTTGCCGCATTTTGACCATCTGGCCTTACAGCTTTTACAGTCGATTTTAGGTGTGATTATCACGGGATTTGGTGGCGGTATCTATTTGATCGCCAATCTTGGGCCCGGTCCGCGTGATGGGTTGATGACAGGCCTGCAAAGAGTTACGGGCCGGCCCATGGCGTTGGTACGCACCAGCCTTGAAGTGATGGTGATTGCCATCGGCTGGTCTTTGGGTGGAACGGTCGGTATTGGCACGTTGTTTTTTGCTCTTGGCATTGGACCCTCGGTTGCGGCGAGCCTTTTTGGGTTGCAAAAACTATGTACAAGCCGCAAAGCAGAACCTATTTGAAAGTTAATTTCGGAGCGCAGATGCCACAGATCACATCCCTTTTCGTCACCCCACTTTACCGCGCAGCCCTGTCCGAACAGGGCAAGGCCATTAACGTAGCCGAGCTTGAAACCTCGTGCCTCTCTATCGCCGAGGATGACGAAGCAGGACAAAATTGGTGTGATGAAAACGGCTATCCTGGCTATACGAGTTATGCGTCTCTAGCCAATCTGGCCTGGGCGTTTCCTATTTTCAAAGATCTGGTAAAAGTGCTTGATAAGCATGTGGCCGCTTTCGCCAAAGAGTTGCAGTTTGATTTAGGCGAAAAAAAGCTAAAGATTGACTCGCTTTGGATCAACATTCTGGCGCCGGGGGGGGTGCACACCTCACATATTCATCCACACAGCGTGATTTCGGGCACGACTTATGTAACTATGCCCGAAGATGCCAGCGCCATTAAATTTGAAGATCCGCGGCTGGCCATGATGATGGCCGCGCCGACGCGATTGAAAAACTGTGCCGACAGCTTGCGTAGCTTTTACTATATTGCACCTCAGGTGGGCGAGGTTTTACTTTGGGAAAGCTGGCTGCGCCATGAGGTGCCGCTGAATATGGCAGAAGATGAACGTATCTCGGTCAGCTTTAATTATGGTTGGGCATAGAGGCGATGACGATCACAGCTCTGATCACACATTCGGGCGGTTTTCACGCCGATGAGCTTTTATCAAGCGTGATCTTGACGCGGCTTTTTCCTCAAGCAAACCTTGTGCGTAGCCGCGATGCGGCTTGGATTACCCCCGCTTTTGGTCATCTTATTTACGACGTGGGAGGCCTCTTTGATGCAGATTTACAGATTTTCGACCATCATCAACGTGGAGCCCCTTTGCGGGACGACGGGCAGCCGTTCAGCTCATTTGGGTTGATATGGCGCCACTATGGGGTCCGCTACCTGGCCGACTCAGGCATTCCCCATGAACATATTTCGCAAATCCATACGAAGTTTGATCAGGAAATCGTACTTTACATTGATCTTTTGGACAATGGCGCACTTAGCCCCTCAGTGGCGGGGCCGCTTGCGCCCTTAACCCTACCAGAGCTTTTAGAAAGCCTTAGTCCCGCATTTGACGCACGCGACCCTGAAAGTGAAGATCTAGCTTTTGGCGCAGCCCTAGTGCTCGCACGTCAGTTGGTTGAGAGCATAGTGAAAAAATATGATGCCAATTTGCGTGCACAGTCGATTGTCGTAAAGTCCATTCAAAAGGCAGGTGCGGGTCAGATACTAGAGCTGCCCCAAAATATGCCGTTTTTACAAACAGTGATTGATGCGGGCGCAGATCATTTGTTGTTTGTTATAGCCCCCCGCGACTCAGATTGGACGTTGGGCGGCATCAGACGCACCTCGCACGAGTTCACCCTTAGGGCCGACTTGCCAAGCGCTTGGGCGGGGCTTAACGGGCAGGCATTGGAGAAAGCTTCGGGTGTGCTAGGGGCCAATTTTTGCCATAATGGCCGCTTTATTGCCACCGCCACCAGTTATGAGGCTATCGTGAAATTAGCTCAAATCGCCGTCGAAACGGCCGAAGCGACCAAATCATAACGGACGCCCGCAGCTCGAGCCCAGGGCGCGGTGCAACCCAACACAACTTGTATCTGAGGTTCATCGTAGTTATAGTCAGCAGCGCTAGCAACATCGGCCGCTTTGGTAAAAAACTGCATTTGGGGCGACACAAATGCAGTTTCTTTTATTTTAGATTTGAGACTTCAGTCCTTAAGCGCCTCAATCGCTTGGTGTTGGCTTAGGAAAACTTGGCCAGACAAGTCGGCGATTAAATGGGTCTTGGACAATCGATCCATCACAGGGCCTTTTATTTCAGAAAGGTGGAATTTAACGCCCGTGGATTTAAGGCGTTCATTGATAGCTTCAAGACTTTCAAGCGCGCTCATATCAATCACATTAACCGCCGAACATAGCAGCACCACATGGATCAACTTACTATCTTTAGCGACAACGTCATAGATGTAATCCTCAAGAAAACGGGCATTGGCAAAATAAAGACTTTCATCCACCCGCAGGGTCAAAATATGTGGATAGGTGATAACATCGTAGCGTTTGACGTTTCGGAAATGTTCGGTGCCCGCGATTTGTCCTACTTCCGCAATATGCGGACGCGAGGTTTTGTAAAGATACATCACAATCGACAGCAATACCCCTGCAGAAACGCCAGCCTCCACGCCCACTACAAGGGTCAGGAAAATGGTCACAGACACAGCTGCAAAGTCGGGTTTTGAAAACACCCAAGATTTGCGCAAGATCGAAAAGTCGATCAGGCTAAGTACTGCGACAATGATGGTCGCAGCCAAAATGGCCTTTGGTAAGAAATAGATCAAAGGCGTCAAAAATAGAGCCGCGAAGGCTAAGCCAAGGGCGGTATAGGCACCTGCGGCTGGGGTATCAGCGCCTGCATCATAATTGACGACCGAACGCGAGAAGCCTCCAGTTACAGGATAACCACCAGTAAAGGCCGCACCTATATTCGCAGCACCAAGGCCAATAAGCTCTTGATTAGGATCGATCCGTTGGCGTTTTTTGGCCGCTAAAGTTTGTGCAACCGAGATGCTTTCAACAAAGCCGATGATCGAAATCAACAAAGCCGAACCAAGCAAACTTCCCATTAAATCGAAAGAAAAAGACGGTGCGGTCAGCGGTGGCAGACTTTGGGGAACCTCTCCGACCACTTGCACGCCTTTGCCAACAAGATCAAAACCCCAAGTTACCAATGTGCTGACCAAAATCGCTAAGACAGGGCCAGTTTTGGCCAGAAGCTCGGCGGCGCGTGCGCCCATACCCACCTTACGCAACAGCGGTTTTAAACCTTTGCGTACCCAAAATAGAAAGCCCGTCCCCACAACGCCAAGGCCCAAGGTATAAAAGTTGGTTTGACCAAGATGGGTTATGATTTGCCCGACCAGTTCAGGCACAGTATCGCCAGATATCTTGATCCCCAAGAGATGTTTCACTTGGCTCATCGCAATCAAAATACCTGATGCGGTGATGAAGCCTGCAATAACTGGATGCGAGAGGAAATTTGCTAAAAAACCCAACCGCAAAAGACCAAGCCCCAGCAAGATCAACCCCGATAAAAAGGCCAAAGTTAACGCTGCGGTCACATAGTCAATCGAGCCCAAAGCAGCAACCTTGCCCACGGCCGAAGCCGTCATCAAAGATACAACCGCCACAGGCCCCACCGCAAGCGCGCGACTAGTACCAAAAATGGCATAAAGCACAATCGGTACGATCGAAGCATAGATCCCCATCTCTGCTGGTAAGCCGGCCAAAAGCGCATAAGCTAACGATTGTGGCACCAACATGATCGTTACAATGACAGCTGCCAAAAGATCGTTTGTCAGCGCATCTTTGGTATATTTAGGACCCCATTCAAGAATAGGTAGGTAGCGCGCAAAGGCGCCAACAAAGGGTTTTCGATCCATAGTTTAATCCAATACTAAATC
>DPZQ01000177.1 GCA_003536295.1 Rhodobacter sp.
AATGTTATCTACTGCTATTGGCCTAATGAACCTTTTCCCCATTCCTGTGCTTGATGGCGGCCATTTAGTGATGCTTGGATATGAGGCGGTGGTGCGTCGCAAACCCTCGGCCAAGCTGATGGGTGGCATTATGCGGGTTGGATTGATCATTTTGCTGACTTTGATGGCCTTTGCCTTTTCAAACGACCTCTTTTGTCCCTAGGTTAGCGAGCATAGCGCTTTTCAAAGCGCTGATCTTTTGACATGGGTGCCTTTTCGCGCTACTCAGAACTTAAAGTAAAAACCGAGGTTCTGTCATGCATAATTCCCCTGCTTTTTTTAAGAGAAAATTTGCTTTTTGTTTGCAAAATATAAAGACGGCAGCTTTGGTTTTTTGTACCGTATCGGCCCTTGGGCTGGGCTGGGCAGTTGGGCCCGTTCTGGCACAAAGCTATCAGTTCGAAAATGTAAACGTCACGGGCAACATGCAGGTCGAAGATGCCACGGTGCTACGCTATGCGGCGGTGCCCACAGGGGCGGCTTTGACGGGCAGCGAATTGAACGCGGCGTTTCAGCGTTTGGTGGGCTCGGGTCTTTTCGAGACGGTAACCTTAACGCCAAGTGGTGAGCGGTTAACCATTGATGTGGTGGAATATCCGATCATCAATGTGATTTCGTTTGAAGGCAATGCGCGGATCAATGATGAGAAGCTGGCCACAGTGATTTCATTGGCCTCGCGGCAGACCTATTCGCCCGCCAAGGCCGAGGCAGATGCCAAAGCCCTGACTGAAGTCTATGTGCAAGCGGGGCGAGTCGCGGCCAGTGTCAAACCACAGGTGATTCGTCGTTCGGGCAATAGAGTTGATTTGGTGTTTGAAATTGCCGAAGGTAACGTGGTTGAAATTGAACGGTTAGCCTTTGTGGGCAACCGCAATTTTTCAAACGGACGTTTGCGCCAAACCTTGCAAACAAAACAAGCGGGTTTTTTGCGCCAATTCGTGCAGCGCGACACGTTGGTACCAGATCGAATTGAGTTTGATAAGCGTTTGCTTAAGGATTTTTACACGTCACGCGGCTATATTGATTTCAGCGTGCTGAATGCCTCGGCTGATTTGACCCGTGAACGTGATGGCTATTTTGTTACATTTACTGTGCAGGAGGGGCTGAGATATGAATTTGATAATGCCCAAGTCATTAGCGATATCCCCGAAATTAATGCCGAAGATTTCACCAATCTGATTTCGGTCAAACCTGGACAAGTCTATACCCCAATTGCGATTGATCTGACTGTACGCCGGATGGAGTCGTTGGCGTTGCAGCGCGGTTTGCAATTTGTCAGCGCCGAGCCGCGCATCAAACGTAATTATGAAAAGCAAACAATTGACGTGGATTTCGCACTGATAAAGGCCCCGCGTATCTTTGTGGAGCGTATTGATATTAAAGGCAATGTGACTACGCTTGACAGCGTGATCCGCCGCCAGTTCCGCACAGCAGAAAGTGATCCTTTCAACCCGCGTGAATTGAGCCAAGCCGCCGAGCGTTTGCGCGCTTTGGGCTTTTTTGCTGATGCGCAAGTTACAACCTCGAGTGGTAGCAGCGACGATAAGGTTTTAATCGCCGTGAATGTGATTGAAAAACCCACAGGTAGCTTGGGCTTTGGGGTGTCTTATTCGGTGACCAGCGGCACGGGTTTTAACTTTAATTTGTCGGAAAACAACTTTTTGGGTCGAGGCCAAGTACTTAGCTTGAATCTATCGCGTGGTATGGCGACGGCGGATGCGTTTGTGTCTTTTTCTGAACCTGCTTTTTTGGGTCGGGACATTACCTTTAGGGTCTCTGGGGGTCAAACATCCTCATCCGGCAATAGTGCCAGCTATGATACCAGTAAGTTGTCCTTCTCTCCTGAAGTATCTTTCCCCTTAGGAGAGATGACCCGTATGTCCGTGAACCTAAGCTTTGATGAAACCGATATTTCAAATGTAGCTGACGAAAACATTCTTTTGAATGTCGATGAAGGGGCTTTGACTAATTTCTCATTGGGATACGGGTTAAGCTTTGACACGCGGAAAACTGGTTTAAATGAGTCAGGTGGCTTGCTTGTCAGGTTTGACCAAGACTTTTCGGGCCTGGCAGGCGATATTGACGCAACGCGTACTGCGGTTTTTGCTTTGGCCGAGAAAAAAGTTTTGAACGATGCGGTTAGCCTTCGCATCATTGGCGAAGGTGGTGTTTATGAACGCACGAACGGCAATACGCGTTTGACTGAGCGTTTTTTTGCACGTGGCAAGTTGCGCGGCTTTGAAAATAACGGCATTGGTCCGCGTGATTTAGGGGCGGATACAGACGCGCTTGGGGGCAATTACTTTGCCTCGGTGCGGATGGAAACAGATTTCCCGCTGGGTCTGCCCGAAGAATATGGCATCACTGGTGGTGCCTTTTATGATATGGGCTCGGTTTGGGGGCTGAATGATACGGCGGGTGTGAATCCGGTCGACGATGAGTTCCATCTGCGTTCTGCTGCGGGAGTGTCACTGTTTTGGTCAACCCCAATCGGCCCATTGCGATTTAACTGGTCGCGCGCGTTTGAAAAACAATCCTATGACCGCGTACAAAATTTTGATCTGACGCTATCGACGAAATTCTGATGCTGTTAGTTTGGGTGCGCGGCATTTTGTTTGGCGTAACCTGCGCCCTGTTTTTGGGAACAGGACAAGACGTTTTGGCTCAAGATCTGGCTAGCGCAGACCCTATAGGTGACGCCAAAAAATCGGCCTACCGAAGTCCGATCTTGACCCTCTCGCCAGAGGGGGTTTACGCGGGCTCAAAGTTTGGTGACACGATCAAACGGCGCGCTGATGCTTTAGCCATACAATTGGCGCAGGAAAATGATCGTTTAGAGGCCGATCTTACGCAAGAAGAGAAAGACCTGACAGAGCTGCGCAGAACCATGGCAGCCGATCTTTTTGCGCCCATGGCAGCAGCCTTTGACCAAAAGGTTGAGCGTGTTCGAAACGCACAAGAAGAAAAAAGTCGCCAATTAAACCAAAAAGTAGAAACCAACCGTAAATATTTTTTTGATTCAATTTTGCAAATCTTGGCCGAAATTATGAAAAAATACGGGGCCAATCTGATCGTGGATAAAAGCGTTGTCTTCGCCTCATTCGACCGGATCGACGTCACAGACGAGGCGATCACCTTGATCGACCAGATGCTGTCGCTTGTGCCTGATATTTCAGGCCCCTTGGCACCCAATGCGCTTGATGTGCCCAACCAAGGCAATTAAGCTGCCAAGACCATTTAGGAGATTAGCATGTATCAAACCGCCGATATAGAGATGATTCAACGTCTTATCCCACACCGTTATCCGTTTTTATTAGTAGATAAGATTAAGGATATTGTAATTAATGAATCAGCAACTGGTATAAAGAATGTGACTTTTAACGAACCGCAGTTTCAAGGTCATTTTCCCGGAAAGCCGGTGTTCCCTGGCGTTCAGATGATTGAGGCTTTGGCTCAAACGGCGGGCTGTTTAGTGGCCTATTCTATGGATCTCGCCGATCGTAATCTACTTGTTTATTTTATGGCTGTTGATGGGGCTAAATTTCGTCGCAAAGTTGGCCCTGGTGATGTACTTGAACTTTATGTCACCGTAAAGCGTGGTGGGGGCAAAGTTTGGAAGTTTTCTGGCCGCGCGATGGTGGGGGATGAGCTGGCATGCGAATGCGAATTTACTGCCATGATGGAACTCCCAAAAAACGATGCCAAAGTATGATCCATCCTTCGGCCATTGTTGAGGACGGTGCGGTTATTGGTCCCGAGTGCCAAATAGGCCCCTTTTGTGTGGTAGGTCCCAACGTAACTTTAGGGCGCGGTGTTATTTTAAAAAGTCATGTCGTTGTCGCGGGTTTGACTGAAATTGGTGATGAGACTATCATCTTCCCCTTTGCCTGCGTCGGCGAAGTGCCGCAAGATTTGAAATATAAGGGAGAGCAGACCCGCCTGATCGTTGGCAAAAGATGTCGCATCCGCGAAGGTGCAACTTTGTCTACTGGCACCGAAGGTGGCGGTGGTTTAACGCGTATTGGCGATGATTGTCTTTTAATGACGGGGGCGCATGTGGGTCATGATGCGCAGTTGGGCAGCCGCATTATTTTGGCCAATCAAGCGGCCATTGCGGGGCACTGTGTGCTAGAAGATGACGTTATTATTGGTGGCTTGTCTGGGGTG
>DPZQ01000200.1 GCA_003536295.1 Rhodobacter sp.
TTATTTTTAAAAGCGCTTTATGTTCAATAAATCTTTTTAATTTAACATAATTTATTGGATTTTTCTTTTTTAATATAAAGCTTTGGTCGCAAAACAACGGGTGCCATCAGCCTTGCGACCTCGCCCTCCTTGAAGTATAGTCGTAGATGAAAGACGGGCGGGATCGCTCAACTTACCCGTCAAGTGATCGAGGCATTGATGGCACGTCGTAAGAAAATCTATGAAGGTACGGCTAAGATCCTTTATGAGGGCCCCGAGCCTGGCACTTTGATCCAATATTATAAAGACGACGGCAATAGGACGGCGATCCCGCCCCATGCTGCGGTTGATGGCAAAGGCGTGTTGAACAATCGTTTGTCCGAATTTTTCATGGCTGGGTTGAACAGCATTGGCGTGCCTACCCATTTTATGCGCCGTCTTAATATGCGCGAGCAGTTGGTCAGAATGGCCGAAATTGTGCCAATTGAAGTGGTGGTGCGTAATTTTGCCGCGGGAGATATCACTAATCGGTTGGGGATACCACTGGGTATGGCTTTGCCGCGTCCGATCGTTGAGTATTATTTCAAAGATGAAAAACTTGGTTCGCCCTTGGTGTCTGAGGAACATATCATCGCCTTTGGCTGGGCCAATCAACAAGACATAGACGACATAGTGGCTTTGGCTTTGCGTGTGAATGACTTTTTGTCTGGCGTTATGATGGGGGTTGGCATTCGGCTGGCGGATTTTCGTTTGGAAGTTGGCCGTGTTTGGGAGGGCGACTTTATGCGTCTGATCGTGGCTGATGAAATTAGCCCCGACAGTTGCCGCCTTTGGGACAATCGCGGTCTAGACACCCCTGAACCAGACGGCGCACCACGCGTCCCGGTTCCATTACCCGATCCCTATACCGAGCTGGCGAAAAGGCTGGGTGTTTTGCCATCAAACGTTACACACACAACCAGGCCCACATTAATAAATTGAAAGG
Source organism: Rhodobacter sp. (assembly GCA_003536295.1). GTDB lineage: Bacteria > Pseudomonadota > Alphaproteobacteria > Rhodobacterales > Rhodobacteraceae > UBA10365. The sequence continues at coordinate 965 of DPZQ01000200.1, forward strand.
TCAAACCATGAAGGCGCGTATCCATATTATGTTGAAAGATGGCGTGTTAGACCCCCAAGGTGAGGCTGTCCGCCACGCACTGGGCGCTTTAGGCTTTTCAGGAGTGACTGGCGTGCGGCAAGGAAAAGTGCTTGAGCTTGATGTCGTCGGTTCAGACAAAGATGCGGCCGAAATGTCCGTCAAAACCATGTGCGACCGACTTTTAGCCAATACTGTAATTGAAAAGTACACAATCGAAATTTCGTAAAAAGCGCAAAAGCCCCCTTTGCCGTGCCCCTCGATCGAAAGTCTCCGACATGAAAGCCGCAATTCTGACCTTCCCTGGATCTAACTGTGACCGCGATTTGGCCCTAGCCTTTGAGGCGGCAGGTGCCGAAGTGGTACGAGTTTGGCACAAGGAAATCGCATTGCCCGAAGGGGTTGATATTGTCGGCGTGCCAGGTGGCTTTTCTTTTGGCGACTATTTGCGCTGTGGGGCAATCGCTGCGCGTGCCCCAATTGCCGTCGCTGTACAGACCCATGCCCAAAGGGGTGGTTATGTTTTAGGGATTTGCAATGGCTTTCAGGTTTTAACCGAAATGGGACTTTTGCCAGGAGCGTTGATGCGCAATGCGGGGCTTAAATTCATCTGCAAAACCGTGACACTAAAGGTTGGTGATTGCGACTGCGTCTTTACCAATGGCTATGCACAAGGCACGCATATTCAAGTACCGATTGCCCATCATGACGGCAATTATACGCTGGACGCAGACACGCTGTCCCGCGTGCAGGCCGAGGGGCGCGTCGCCTTTACCTACAGCGACAATCCTAACGGCTCTATGGGTGATATTGCGGGGGTCTTGTCCCAAAACCGCCGTGTCTTGGGCATGATGCCGCATCCTGAACGGGTGGCTGACGGCGCAATAGGGGCTACAGATGGGCAAGCGATGTTTCAAACTTTGGTCGGGCAACTTGCCCTTGCCTAAACAGCCTGTCTTGAGCATTGGCGCGGGCCTTGCTATGCTTGCCCCATGAGCAAACCAGCCGTGAAACAAAGCGGAAATGTCTCCAGTACGGCGGTGCTCCCGCAGCCTGTTACAGGGGGGGGCGTCACCTGGCGCATAAAGCTGATCGTTGGCCTGCTTTTGGCGATGACAATCAGTGTGGTCTTTTATACAAATAAATTTTTAACCCAACGTTTCACCGAGGCCACCCGGAACCGCGCCGAGCTGCGGTTAACGCTTTATTCGGGGAATATTTTAACCGAAGTTCAGCGCACCTCGATTGTGCCGCTGCTTTTGGCGCGGGATCCGGCACTTGTCGCCTCATTGCAGTCGGGGCAATATACTGCCACCTCGCAGCTTTTGATGTCCTTTCAAGCTGATATTGGTGTGGCGCAAATCACCCTTTTGGATAAGGATGGCCGCGTCGTGGCCGCCACCAACCGCACGCTTTTGGGAGCAAATCTGCGCAGTGAGCCTTATTTCGTGCTTGCGCAGCGCCAAGTTGATACGCTTTTTAACGCTACCCCCGGCCTTTCGGGCGGGTTTGATTTCACCTATTCACGCGCGATTATGGTAGACAATAAACCTTTGGGGGTGATTGTCGTCTCGGTTGATTTGATGAAATTCGAACGTTTCTGGTCGGGTTTGCAAGATGCGGTTTTGGTGACCGACAGCAAGGGCATTATCATCCTATCCACGCAGCCGCGTTGGCGCGATAAAACCATTGAAGAGGCGCTGACCAGCACCGCCACGTTAAAAGGTCTGTTTAATTTAAAGCAAGCCCCCTCGAACTGGACCGACGGCAAGGGTGAGGCCTTTGTTCAAGGTGCGGCGGTTTTGCAAACCAATGCGCGCGTGCTGTTTCGTGGTTGGCGCATCTATACATTCACCGCCTATAATTCGGTGCGTGAGCGTGTGAATGGCGTTCTGGCCCTTGAAATCATGGGGTTTGCAATTCTTTTGTCGATTGCCTTTTACTATCTGTCGCAGAGAGCCTGGTCCCAGTCGATCACATTCCAACGCGAATCCGCTGACCTGCGCCGCCTGAATTCGCGCCTTGAGGCCGAAATAGCCGAACGCGAAAAGGTACAAAAAACCCTGGAAGTGGCCGAACTGACCTTGGCGCAATCGTCAAAATTGGCGGCTTTAGGTGAAATGTCTGCGGCGGTCAGTCATGAGTTGAACCAGCCTTTAGCAGCGATGAAAACCTATTTGGCCGGAGCGCGGCTTTTGCTGCAACGCCGCCGTGCGCAAGAGGCGCTGTCTTCATTTCAGCGGATCGATGATTTGATTGACCGGATGGGGGCCATTACCCGGCAGTTGAAATCCTATGCCCGCAAAGGCGGCGAGGCCTTTGAGGCGGTGGACTTTCGCGACTGCGTGTCGCAGGCTTTGGCGATGATGGAGCCGCAGCTTAAACAGCGCGTCGTGCATATCAACCGCGACATTCCGCGCAAACCCATGATGGTCTTGGCCGACCGCATTCGGCTTGAACAAGTGATCATCAACCTGCTGCGCAATGCGCTTGATGCCACAAAAACTACCCAAGCACCGCATATAGACATTATCATGCGTCAGGAGGAAGTCGCCCTTTTGTTGGTGCAAGACAATGGGCCTGGGATTGCGCAATTGAACAATGTGTTTGAACCTTTTTATACCACCAAAAAAGCCGGCGAGGGGGTTGGGCTTGGGCTGGCCATCTCATCGGGGATTATCTCAGATCTTTCGGGGCGCTTGACTGCGCGCAATCGTGATGGCGGCGGCGCTATATTTGAGGTGCAGCTACCTCTGATCGGTGCCACAGTCACACAGAAATGAGGGTAAGATGGCACGAGTCATGAAAATTATGATTGTTGATGACGAGATGGACATGCGGCAATCGGTCAGCCAATGGTTGGCGCTGTCGGGCTATGACACGAAGACCTATGCCAGCGCAGAAGAAGCATTGTGCCATCTGTCACTTGATTATGCAGGCATTGTGGTCACAGATATCCGCATGCCCACAATGGACGGTATGACTTTTTTGAAGAAAATCATGGTGATGGATTCAACGTTGCCTGTGATTCTGGTCACAGGGCATGGCGATGTGCCAATAGCGGTCGAGGCGATGCGTTTGGGTGCCTTTGACTTTTTGGAAAAACCTTTTGATCCAGATCGAATGGCTGAAATTGCCAAGCGGGCCACGCAAAATAGGCGCATAGTATTGGACAGCCGCGCTTTGCGGCGGGAATTGTCGGATGGGTCGGGGCTTGTGAAAAAGCTGATCGGCACCTCGGGGGTTATGCAGCGGTTGCGCGAAGATCTACTTGATTGGGGTCAAGCTGACGGGCATGTGCTGATCGACGGCGAAATTGGCACGGGTAAAACCTTGGTCGCCCATGCACTGCACGCCGTTGGTCCTCGCGCTAGGCGCAAAATTATCGCCTTTTCTTGTGCGGCTTGGTCCGAAGATCAGCTGGTCACAAAGTTGTTCGGCCCCACCGCCGACGGCACATTGCCCCTGGTCGAAGAGGCGCGCGGCGGCACGCTTTGCCTTGAAGATATAGAAGCGATGTCTCATCCGGCGCAATCGCGCTTATTGGCCTTTATGAACGAGCAAGGCACCCCCCCGCAAATCCGCATCATTGCGATTTGCAACGATCATGCGCCTGATAAAACCGTCGAAGGTGCGCTGCGCCCTGACCTTTTCTATCGTCTGAGTGCGATGACAATTACCTTGCCGCCGCTGCGTCAACGCGGAGAAGATATTTTGACCATTTTCACGCAAATGGCCCAAAAATTTTCAGAAGAATATGGGTGCGACACTCCTATACTAACCACGCAAGAGGCGGCGCAACTGTTGCAAGCGCCTTGGCCGGGTAATGTGCGCCAGCTGATCAACATCACCGAACGTGCAGTTTTGCAAAGCCGTCGGGGGTTGGGGGCGGTTGTCGCGTTGCTTTTGGCCGATGATGATATAGCCGGTCCTGCGCTGACCACCGAAGGTAAACCTCTGAAAGATTATGTTGAATCCTTTGAACGCATGCTTATCGACACGGCCATGCGTCACCATAAAGGCAATATCTCGGCGGTGATGGATGAGCTGAGCCTGCCACGACGCACCTTGAACGAGAAGATGGCCAAATATCATTTAGTGCGCTCGGACTATTTATAGGGGTTGTTCAACCAAAGGGTCTGTGTTTGCTAAAAGTTTCGATTGTAATTTCCACAAGCTTCGCCATAACGGTCATTAAGGTGCGTTTATCAAACGCATACCCACAAGATTCGCAGTTGCACGCGCAAGGCCGACATAGTGTTCGACACCGCGCTCACAATGGCAGATAAACGGCTTTAGGGTCACGCAGAGCCCGCCAAAATTTGGCACTCAGGGCAAACTTAATGAATGCACTTTGCATTTGGGACAGAACCGCGATGATGCGCGAGAGTAAAATGGAAAAATGCGAGTGGCGCCAATATGGTGCCCGCGTGGGATTTCGACTTAGCGCCACCGCCCAAACAATACACCAACCCCAATCGCTTTTTTTGACCAGTATAGGTTTGGTCATCACAGCTTTGGCACGGTGGAACGGAACACAATGGTTAAGAAAATGCTTATCGATGCCACCCACGCCGAAGAAACGCGTGTGGTCGTGGTTGATGGAAATAAAGTCGAAGAGTTTGATTTTGAAACCCTAAATAAACGCCAAATTGCTGGCAATATATATTTAGCCAAAGTCACACGGGTTGAACCCTCGTTGCAGGCGGCCTTCGTAGATTACGGCGGCAACCGTCATGGTTTTTTGGCTTTTGCCGAAATTCACCCTGATTATTACCAAATTCCTGCCGAAGACCGCCAAGCGCTTCTGGACGAAGAACGGGCTTTGGCATCGGCAGAAAATGATGATGAACCACGCCCCGCGCGTGGTCAGAGAAAGCCTCGCAATGATCGTGGCCGGAACGATCAAAATCGCGCGGAACGCACTCAGTCGAATGATGCGGTTTTGCAAGGACCCTTATCTGACGCAGACGTTGATATAGAAGCGCTAACTCCCGTTTTGGGCACAGAAATTGCCGGCAGAGAAATGTTCGGTCATGAGGACGATGAGGCTAAATTAGAAAGTTTCGACGCCCCCTTTGAAGCTCCGGCGGTGCAGCCTGAAGCTGAAAGCCAAAGTCAAACAGAGGTCGATGTTGAGGCAAGTGATGATCGCAACCATGATGAGCATGCCGGCCATAAAGACCATACCAAACACCAGTCCAACGAGATTGAGTCGATCGCCGACGAAGATGTATCTGATGAAATAGCCCCCATGCGCAAAGCGCGGGCGCGACGCTATAAGATACAAGAAGTGATTAAAATGCGCCAAATCATGTTGGTGCAAGTGGTTAAAGAAGAACGCGGTAATAAAGGTGCGGCTTTGACCACCTATCTTTCTTTGGCCGGGCGCTACTGCGTCTTGATGCCCAACACTGCACGCGGTGGTGGCATCTCTCGCAAAATCACCCAAGCTACTGATCGTAAAAAACTAAAAGAAATAGCGCAAGAGATTAAAGTGCCAGAAGGTGCAGGCCTAATCATTCGCACTGCAGGCGCCAACCGCACCAAACCCGAAATTCGCCGAGATTATGAATATTTGATGCGGCTTTGGGAGCAGGTGCGTGAGTTGACTTTAAAATCTGTGGCTCCCAGCGCCATCTATGAAGAAGGTGACTTGATCAAACGCTCGATCCGTGACCTTTACAACAGCGAGATCGACGAAGTGTTGGTCGAAGGAGAATCTGGCTATTGCACCGCCAAAGACTTTATGCGGATGATAATGCCAAGCCACGCCAATTTGGTACGCCGCTATAATGACCCGATGCCGCTTTTTGCGCGCTTTCAGGTCGAAAGCTATCTTGCGGGCATGTTTAATCCTACCGTTCAGCTGAAATCAGGTGGTTACATAGTGATTGGTGTCACTGAAGCTTTGGTTGCGGTTGATGTGAACTCGGGGCGCGCCACCAAAGAGGGGTCGATCGAAGACACGGCTGTGAAAACCAACCTTGAGGCCGCCGAAGAAGTGGCGCGTCAGTTACGTTTGCGGGATTTGGCCGGCTTGATCGTGATTGACTTTATTGATATGGATGAACGGCGGAATAATACCGCGGTTGAAAAACGTCTAAAAGATAAACTAAAAACCGACCGCGCCCGTATTCAAGTGGGCCGCATTTCTGGTTTTGGTTTGATGGAAATGTCTCGGCAACGGTTGCGTCCAGGCATGCTTGAAAGTACAACGCAGCCCTGCGCGCATTGCCACGGCACTGGTTTAATCCGTTCGGATGATAGCCTGTCTTTACAAATTTTGCGCGCTCTTGAAGAAGAGGGCACGCGCAACCGCTCAAAAGAAGTGTTGCTCAAGGCCCCCGTGGCTGTGATCAACTTCTTGATGAACCAAAAGCGCGAACATATTGCCAGCATCGAAGCCCGCTATGGGATGTCGGTGCGCATTGAGGCCGATCCCCACCTAATTAGCCCAGACTATGTGCTTGAAAAGTTCAAATTTGCGACCCGTTTGGTCACAGAAGCGCAAAATCACGCCATCTCCGGTACGGCTGAAATGATGGGCGATCCTGTCGATGAGACGGAAATTGATTTGACAAGAGAAGTGGTGGAAATTGCCACCGGATCTGATGAAAGCGACCCTGATGAGGCGACTGGCGATGGTAAGAAGAAACGGCGTCGTCGCCGTCGCCGTCGTGGGGCAGGCACTGCAATGCTTGAAACTGGCGAAAATGGTGCCGAACAGGTCGAACACGAAAGTGGTGATGAGAGCAAAACCACTGGCGTTGACGCGGGAAGAGACCCCGTCAGTCTGGAAGGTGACGCTGAAGCCAAACCGTTGCGTAAAACCCGCACACGCAGCCGTAGCCCAAAAACCGTGGCTGTCGCACTAAACGAAACCATAAGCCAAGCATTAGAACCTATTCAAACGGCCGCAACAGCGCCAGAATTGGCGCCAAGCGCAGATGATGTGGACCTGTCCGTCAAAACAAAGGCAGTAAAAAAGACTCCAGCCAAACGTGCGCCCGCTAAGGTCAAAGCTGATGCGCCAACTACTTTAACGGCGGAGCCTTCGGCCAAGGCAGAGCCGAGGGCTAAAGCAGCCCCTAAAGCGCGCAAAGATGCACCTGCATCCACTTCAGCACTAGCAGAGCCCGTTATTGCAGACCCTGCGGCGGCTGCTGGAGGCAGCGAAGTGGCCGCTAAACGCAAAGGTTGGTGGAACCTAGGGCGTTAATTTTTTGCCCTTGGCGCTTGCCAGGGGCATTTACCACCCCGCACGAGAATGTGCAGAAACTCATAGCCTTAGGCGTGACAGAGCGCGCTTTAGCGCGTATGAATTTCCAAAGTAAGGGAAGCCGATGTTTGGAATTGAACTGATTGACGCCACCCTAGCGCCGGCGATGTTTGTGGCGCTATTGTCGGGGGTACTGTCTTTTTTAAGTCCCTGTATCTTGCCGATTGTGCCGCCCTATTTGGCCTATATAAGCGGCATCTCGCTCCAAGACATGTCCACAACTGGTGCAAAGGGGCGCAGCCCGATTGGGGCAGCTTTGTTCTTTGTGATGGGTCTTTCGACGGTCTTTTTGCTTTTGGGCTTTACGGCCTCGGTCTTTGGGCGCTTTTTTCTAAGCCATGCTGAAAGTTTCAACTTGATCTCGGGTATGGTTGTTATGGTCTTTGGCCTACATTTCTTAGGTATTTTGCGCTTGGGCTTTATTGAACGGGATTTTCGACTTGAGGGTGGGGATCATGGGGGGTCATTGATGGGGGCCTATCTTTTGGGCTTGGCATTCGCATTTGGCTGGACGCCCTGCATAGGCCCGCAGCTGGGCACAATCTTAACGCTAGCCGCGTCTGAGCATAGTTTGGCGCGAGGGACAATTTTGCTGGGTGTGTATGCGATGGGCCTTGGTTTGCCATTCCTTGGGGTTGCGGCGTTTTTCCCAAAAATGCACGGAGCGATGGGCTTCATGCGCCGCAACATGCAGCGTATCGAGCGGATGATGGGGCTTTTGCTTTGGACGATAGGGTTTTTGATGCTGACGGGCGGCTTTTCGCGGCTGTCATTTTGGTTGCTGGAAACCTACAGTAGCTTAGGTTTGACCTCGTTAGGATAGAGGCATGCAACCTTTGTTTACACAAAGCGTGCTTCAGATAAATAGACCTGTTTTTTGGTCGGTGGCGCACCTGCCGAGCGGATTGCATTTAATGTTATAAGGGCCTTTGATGTTGGCGGAGGTGAGGGCACGTTTTTGCCCAACCGTCCTACCAATAGTCCCAAACCGATCACACAGCAGACCGCAATTGCAGAAGTGGGCATTTGGTCAACTAAGTCTACGGCGCTTAGGTCGCCTGTTTTTGGTAGTGCGTCAGCACATAAAGTCGAATGGACGAGGCCAGCCCTGCTTGCGGCACCCGCCCTTCGTCGATTTCGCTCGCCAGGGCATTGATGCCGATCTTTTTTTGGTCTGCAATATATTTAAAGGCGTGCCAAAACTGCGGCTCAAGCGAGACTGATGTTTGGTGTCCACGCAGATTCAAGGAATGTTTTTTCTGAATTTTCATGTTTTCTTATGCCCGTCCAAGTAGATTTTGGCATTGCCCAATTGTGCCGCTTCAAGCTTTTTTTGCAACTTAGAGCGACCAAATTTTTGGGAATTTTCGTTCGCTTTGATGTGGGCGGCCCGTTTGGTCGTCGCCTTTTTGATTTTATTAAACGAGATGATCTGCGCCACTTCTGCGCCTAGCCCTTTGGGCCGATCATATCTTCTGGGCGCACCACACGGTCAAAGGTTTCACCGTCAACGTAGCCCAAAGCAATGGCTTCTTCACGCAAAGTGGTGCCATTCGCATGGGCAGTTTTGGCCACTTTGGTGGCAGCATCATAACCTATGGTAGGGGCCAAAGCAGTCACCAACATTAGGCTTTCTTTCATTAATTTATCAATGCGGGCGATATTGGCGGTGGTGCCTTTTACCATATTGTCTGTGAATGACGCGGCCGCGTCACCTAATAGCTGCAATGATTGAAGGAGATTATAAGACATCATCGGGTTGAAAACATTTAATTCGAAATGCCCTTGGCTGCCTGCAAAGCCAATTGCTGCATCATTTCCCATGACTTGGGCACACACCATGGTTAGGGCCTCGGCTTGGGTTGGGTTTACTTTACCCGGCATGATGGATGAGCCTGGCTCATTCTCGGGTAGATTCAATTCTCCCAAGCCCGATCGCGGCCCGGAACCCAAAAACCGCATATCATTTGCAATTTTGAACAAAGAGACGGCAACCACGCGTGTGGCACCTGACAGTTCAACCATCGCGTCATGCGCGGCAAGGGCTTCAAATTTATTGGGTGCGGTCACGAAAGGAAGGCCAGTCAGTTTGGCAATTTCGGCCGCAACGCGTTTGTCCCAACCCACTTTGGTGTTAAGACCCGTTCCCACAGCTGTGCCGCCCTGGGCCAGTTCATATATCGCGGGCAAGGCCGCGTTGATTCGTCGAATGCCCATTGCAACCTGATGCGCGTAGCCCGAGAATTCCTGGCCCAAGGTCAAAGGGGTGGCGTCTTGGGTATGTGTGCGGCCGATTTTGATGATATTTTTAAAAGCCTCAACTTTTTCCAAAAGGGCTGTGTGCAATTTTTCAAGCCCTGGTAATAAAACATCGTGCGCCACCATTGCCGATGCCACATGCATGGCGGTGGGAAATGTATCGTTTGACGATTGTCCCATATTTACATGATCATTGGGATGCACAGGTTTTTTTGTTCCCTTTTTTCCACCTAAAATTTC
>DPZQ01000125.1 GCA_003536295.1 Rhodobacter sp.
CACATATTTTAACCTTAAACTTGAGTGTTTTTTGACCCCAAGCGCAAGTTTTTCACTTCACTGTTGACATGGCTTTTACCTGATGTAGGCATGTGCCTTTGCTTTTGGGAATTGCTATGAACTCATCTGTTCTTGCCACTTACAATCGTGCTGCTTTGGCTTTTGATCACGGCCAAGGCTCCTGGCTGGTCGCAACAGATGGCACGCGCTATCTAGACTTGACAGCGGGCATCGCTGTGAATGCTTTGGGACATGCGCATCCCGCGTTGGTGACGGCCCTGGCCGCGCAGGGTGCTAAACTTTGGCATGTGTCAAATCTTTACACAATCCCCGAGCAAGAGGTCCTTGCACAAAAGCTGACGGATCTGACCTTTGCCGATACGGTTTTTTTCACCAATTCAGGTACTGAAGCGGCCGAGCTCGCCATCAAAATGGCGCGCAAATATTGGCATGACGCAGGCCACCCTCAGCGCCAAAAAATCTTGACCTTTGACGGAGCCTTTCACGGGCGCTCTACTGGTGCGATTGCAGCGGCGGCTTCTGAGAAAATGACCAAGGGCTTTGGTGCCTTGATGCCGGGCTTTGAAAGTTTGCCATTTGGCGATCATGAAGCGCTACGCAACGCACTCTCATCAGACGTGGCGGCCGTGATGATTGAACCTGTGCAGGGCGAAGGCGGAATCCGGCTTTTGCCTGACGCCTGCCTTAAGGGGTTGCGTGATTTGTGCGACGCCACTGGTGCATTGTTGATTATGGATGAAGTACAGTGCGGTATGGGCCGTACGGGGCGACTTTTTGCCCATGAATGGGCTGGGGTGACCCCTGATATTATGATGGTCGCCAAGGGCATTGGCGGCGGCTTTCCGCTGGGTGCAGTTTTGGCCACACAAAAGGCAAGTGCGGCCATGGTGGCGGGCACGCATGGTTCGACCTATGGTGGCAATCCTTTGGCCTGCGCCATTGGGAATGCAGTGGTGAATATAATCAGCGAAGAAGCTTTCTTAGCCGAAGTGCGGCGCAAGGCTGCTCTTTTCGCGCAAGGGCTGGAAAGCTTGGTTGCGCGCCATTCCAAAATTTTCGAGACTTGGCGCGGTCAGGGCTTGATGTTGGGTCTTAAATGCAAAATAGCTCCACTTGATTTGGTGCGTGCAGGCCAATCGTTTGGGCTTTTGATGGTGCCCGCCGCTGATAATGTGGTGCGACTTTTGCCCGCTTTGACAATCACTGATGACGATATTTCCCAAGCGCTACAGCGTTTGGACGACACAGCCCGAACCTTAAGCGCTTTGTAAAACAAGGAGCCCAAACACGGCGGGCCGACAGAAAGATTACTAATGCAAAATTTTCTTGATATCCACCAAACCAGCGCAGTCGATCTGCGCAAGATGATCAACTCTGCCCACACGATGAAACAGGCACGCAAAGGGCTTTTGAAAGGGACACCCGACCCTGATCAGCCCTTGGCAGGTGCCATGGTGGCGTTGATTTTCGAAAAGCCCTCGACCCGCACCAGAGTGTCGTTTGACGTGGGCGTGCGCCAAATGGGCGGGCAAACGATGGTGCTTTCGGGCAAGGAAATGCAGCTTGGCCACGGCGAAACTATTGCCGATACAGCACGGGTTTTGTCGCGCTATGTGGATCTGATAATGATCAGAACCTTTGAAGAGGCCACTTTGTTAGAAATGGCTGACTATGCCACCGTACCCGTGATCAATGGGCTGACCAACCGCACCCATCCTTGCCAAATCATGGCAGATGTGATGACCTATGAAGAACATCGCGGCCCCATTACGGGCAAAAAGGTGGTTTGGGCGGGTGACGGCAATAATGTCAGCGCCTCTTTCTTGCATGCAGCGGGACAATTTGGCTTTGACTTTACTTTTACTGGCCCACAACCGCTCGACCCTGAACCTGCGTTTATCGCTTTTGCACGCGCAAAAGGCGTAAAAATTAATGTCGAGCGCAACCCAGAGGTCGCGTTTGAGGGAGCCGATCTTGTTGTAACGGACACTTGGGTTTCAATGCATGACGCTGAATCCGCGAAAGAGCGCCGGCACAATCAATTGCGCGGTTATCAAGTGACCGAAACACTGATGGCGCGCGCTAAACCTGATGCATTGTTCATGCACTGCCTGCCTGCCCACCGCAATGATGAGGTCACCTCGGCCGTGATGGACGGGGCCCACTCTGTGGTGTTTGATGAGGCCGAAAATCGACTACATGCGCAAAAAGCAATAATGCGTTGGTGTCTTGGCGTTTAAGATTTAAAGACTTTAAAGCTGTAACCCATCCGCCTTATGTGCGGCTTATCGGAGATAAAATGTATTCCAAATTCATGCCCGCAATGGACAAAAGCCTTGGCGCTTTGGCGCATCTTTTGACTAAAGCCGAAAATCACTGCACCGCCCATAACATCGACGAGCAAGCGTTGCTGGGCTTTCGGTTGTTTCCTGATATGTTCCCAATGACACGCCAAGTGCAACTGACTTGCGACTTTGGCGCACGCACCGCCGCGCGTTTAGCTGGGGTTGAACCGCAAAGCTTTGCAGATGTGGAAACAACCTTTAACCAACTGCAAGAGCGTATCAAAGCAGTCCGCGCCTATATGGCTGACTTTAAAGAGGCCGACTTCAATGGCGCAGAAACGCGCGCCATTGTGTTGAAAATGCGTTCAGGCGAGAAGAGCTTTACCGGCAGCAGCTATTTGCAAGATTTCTCTACTCCTCAATTTTATTTCCACATGACGACCGTCTATAACATCTTGCGCCACAATGGCGTAACTGTTGGAAAACGCGACTTTATGGGTGCTTGAGGCACCCAAACAAGTCGTTTATTCCTTTGCCTAAGCCCCCGTCTTAAGCCCCCAAGTGGGGCTTAAGACGGGGGCTTAGGC
>DPZQ01000151.1:0-9192 GCA_003536295.1 Rhodobacter sp.
GATTGGGCAAGTCAGCCCTATGCCACCCTCCTTTTGACCTTTATTTTTAGCCCTTACTTCGCTGAAGTGGCAAGAAATCATTATATATCGCAGGGCTTTACCCATAGCCAAGCCGCCGCACAGGCGCAAAGCTATTGGGGCTGGGGGTTGGCGGCGGTCAGTCTTGCAGTGGCGCTTTTGGCACCCATATTGGGGGCCTTGGCCGACAGTTCGGGACGGTTGATGACTTGGATTTTGGGCTTTTCAGGGCTGTATGTGGTGGGCGCTTTGGGTCTATGGGAGTTGCGACCTACGGATCCGAATTTGCTTTTAGCGGTCATTGCCTTTGGTTTGGGTTTTGTTGGGATGGAGTTTGCAACCATTTTCACCAATGCGCTTTTGCCCCGTTTGGCCAAGTCCGAGGAAACTGGGGCCCTGTCAGGGTCTGGTTTTGCCTTTGGCTATTTGGGCGGTGTTTTGGCTTTGGCGGTGATGCTGATCTTTTTTGCCGAAAACGCCAGCACGGGCCGCACCTTTTTGGGGCGTGAACCTGTGTTCGGACTGGATGCAACTTTGCGTGAAGGTACCCGTTTTGCGGGCCCTTTTACTGCTATTTGGTACCTGCTTTTCATGGTGCCGTTTCTTGCCTGGCAACCAACCCCGCCGCCGCAAAGCGGCCCCGCTTTAGCCTTTGGGCAAAGCCTAAGCAAACTGCGCCAGTTGCTGCGCGGCCTGCGCCATAGGCCTAGTTTGACGGCTTACTTGGGCTCATCCTTACTTTACCGCGATGCGCTCAATGCACTTTACGGGTTTGGCGGGGTCTATGCGTCTGGGGTTTTGGGCTGGTCGATTACCTCAATAGGTGTGTTTGGCGTTATCAGTGCAATCACGGCCGCGATTGCCTGTTGGATTGGTGGCAAGCTAGATCAAAAATATGGACCAAAGGCAGTTATTAGGGCCACAATCTGGGTTTTGATCGGTGTTTGTGTGGCGCTGGTCTTTATGGACAGGCAAAGTTTTTTTGGGCTAAACCTTGCCCCTGCTAGCCCACTAGTCGATCGCGTCTTTTACCTGTGCGGGGCTTTAATTGGCGGGGCAGGGGGCATGTTGCAAGCCGCCTCGCGCACGATGATGGTTCGCCACACTAAGGTTAGCGAGGCTGCCCAAAGCTTTGGACTTTATGCGCTCTCGGGGAAGGTGACCTCATTCCTTGCGCCAGCATTGATCGCTTTGGTAACGGGCCTTTCAGGATCGCCACGTTTGGGAATAGCCCCTTTAATTGGACTGTTTCTTTTGGGATTATTTTTGTTAAAAAGGGTCGATGCCAAAGGAGATATCAATTTTGCAGCGGTTTAATCATTTATGCGCTACGATGATAATGATGCTTTTGGCCGCAGTTTTGCCGCTAAGTGCGCAAACTCCTTTGGCTAATCAGCTTTTCGGACGCGAGAGTGGTCCCTTCACGGGTCCCGCTTTGGCGATAGGCTCTTATGCACGGGGCTGCGCATCGGGGTTGGAAGAACTGCCGCAAACAGGCCCAACATGGCAGGCCATGCGACTCTCGCGTAACCGCAACTTCGGCCATCCTGATTTGGTGGCCTTTTTGAAAGGTCTCAGTCAAACTGCCCATGATTTTGGCTGGGCGGGGCTTTATATTGGTGACATGGCACAACCGCGTGGTGGGCCTATGACCTCGGGTCATGCTAGCCATCAGATTGGGCTTGATGCGGATATTTGGATGCTGGCACCCAAGTCTATGACACTATCGCGTGATGAGCGCGAAAAGATCAGCTCAGTTTCCGTGCGTTCTGACAACCAACGGACTGTCACCGATTATTGGAGCCCTACCCACCACGCCATCATGCGCGCCGCAGCCCTTGATGAGCGGGTCGACCGCATTTTTGTGGCCGCGGCTGTTAAGGTTGAAATGTGCAAAACTGCAACCCAAGCAGATCGGCTATGGATGCAAAAAATTCGACCATGGTCTGGGCATAACGCGCATTTTCATGTGCGCCTGAAATGCCCTCAGGGTGGGGCAAGCTGCCAGACCCAAACTCCAAGCGTAGATATGCTGTCAAAAGGCGGCGATGGGTGCGACGACAGTTTGACCTATTGGGTGACCGATTATCTACAGCCTAAGAAATCAACTCCAACGGCCCCAAGCACCACCACCAGACCTAAAAAATCGCGTGAATTCACTCTTGATGATTTGCCAAAGCAATGCGCCCTTTTGGTTTCGCGCTAGGCGCACTGGTCATAGGTGCGGTTTTGGCGGTGCCTTTTTCTTGGACGCAAGATAGGACTATGAGCTCGGCCAAGACCTTTACTTGGTCTTTTCCGGACGCGAGCTTTGGCGGTTTTTCGGGCCTAGCTGTGGCGCAAGGTGGACTGGACTTTGTGGCTCTGAATGATCGTGGCGCTTGGATTGCAGGACGTTTTAACCGTGACGCGCAGGGCGATATCCAATCGATCAGCCAAGGGAATTTATCATTTTTAAAAGCGCGTGGCATCGAACCTTTAAGCCGTTTTCGCAATGATAGCGAGGATCTGGCCATCGCTGCCGATGGCACGGCCTATGTTGGGTTTGAGGGCGTCGCGCGGGTATTGCGCTATCGCAGCCTTGATGGTGTTGCCGAAAATTTACCTGACCACCCCGATTTTGCTCAGTATGCAGGCAATCGTGCGTTTGAATCTTTGGCCATAGATCAAGTTGGTGCGCTTTATGTTTTACCAGAGCGTAGCATCTATGATCCCGACCAGATCCCACTTTATCGTTTTGATAAGGGCGGTTGGACAAAGCCTTTTTACCTACCTAAATCCAACGGATTCGATCCTGTCAGTGCCGATTTCGGCCCCGATGGCGGGCTTTATGTGCTGGAGCGGCGCTTTACCTTTTTGGAAGGGTTTGCCTCGCGCTTACGTAAATTCTTGATCAATGCCCAAGGAGTTCAGTTGGCTGAAACCCTGTTTGAATCGCCCTTTGGCACCTATGATAATTTAGAGGCTCTGTCTTTATGGGAGGGTTCTGACGGGATTTTACGTGCTACCATGCTGTCGGACGACAATTTCTTTATGTTCCAAAAAACCCAATTTGTTGAGCTGACATTGACGCGTTGACAAAGCCTTAGTTTCGCGACAAAAGGCAGCGTCCCAATGGTGGGCCAAGTCTCCGCGACCTTGTAAAAACGGAATAAAAATGAAAAAAACACCTTTAATTGGCATTGTTGCCATGGCCATAGTTGTTGTGGCATCGAACATCCTTGTGCAAAAGTTGTTGGGGCAATGGCTGACATGGGGGGCTTTTACCTATCCCTTCGCCTTTTTGGTCACCGATCTAACCAATCGCTTTTACGGCGTTTCCGCAGCAAGGCGGGTTGTGGTTGCGGGTTTTGTGATTGGGGTCATCTGCTCGCTTATAGGTACACAATTCATTGGTGAATATGGACCGTTGGTCACGTTGCGTGTTGCGCTTGGTTCGGGCTTGGCTTTTTTGTTCGCGCAATTGTTAGACGTTACCTTGTTTGACCGTTTGCGCGGACAAATTTGGTGGCGTGCACCGCTTTTATCGACCCTGCTGGGGGCTAGCGTTGATACAATGCTGTTCTTCACCATCGCTTTTTCAGGCGCATTGGTTTGGATAGAACCTGGTAACGACATCTCTTGGGCGGGCGAGGTTTTGCCGCTGCTGGGCTTCGGCTTTGATGCGCCGCTTTGGATCTCACTTGCGATGGCGGATTGGGGTGTTAAAATTCTTTTGGCAATTGTGGCACTTGTGCCTTTTAAGATCTTTTTACGAAAAATAATCACACAGATAGCGTAAAAACTTTTGACAAATACAAAATATCTGGCAACCTTTCAATATCGGTAACTTATTGAAAGGAGGTGATCCAGTGTCGAGAGTGATAGTGGAGAGACGTGTCGGGACAGTCATAGGGGGCATTTTCTAAGGGCAAACCCGTAGTAAAACCTTTTTGATTGGGCCTAATCCTAACTGGCTCAACTCCTAACAGCTCGGAAAAGGTCGCCAACAGGGCGACCTTTTCTCTATTGTGAACAACCATACTAAATTAGGTTTCTAAATGTTACGCATTAATGACCAGCTGATAATTGCCGATTGGGAGCTTTCTGAAAGCTTCTCGCGGTCCAGCGGGCCGGGTGGCCAAAATGTGAACAAGGTGGAAACCGCAGTTGAATTGCGCTTTGAAGCCGAGCGCTCGCCCCATCTGAGTGCGGCGCAAAAGATCAGGCTGAAGAAATTAGCGGGTCGGCGATGGACGATCGAGGGGGCCATCGTCATTCGTGCCGAAGAGACCCGCTCGCAAGCGCGCAACCGAGAATTGGCTATGGCCCGCTTGGTTGAGATCATCGAAAAAGCGCTTATTACACCAAAAAGGCGCATTGCAACCAAACCGACCTATGGAAGTCAAAAGCGCAGGCTTTTGGCCAAAAACATTCGCGCCGAGGTAAAATCGGGTCGCGGCAAAGTGACCGACGGTGACGATTAGCCTAAACAACGATCTTTTGTGCCACTTGTTCGCCGATTTGAAACACCCTTGAATAGCGGGCAATCTCATCCACGGGGCCCATCGATTTGCTGGGGTTGTCGGATAATTTCACCGTTGGACGTCCGTCAGCACTGATGACTTTGCAAACAAGGCTAAAGGCCGCCAAAGTATTGTCAGGGGCCAGCTCACGAAAATCATTGGTCAACAAAGTTCCCCAACCGAAGGATACTTTGACCCGCCCGAAAAATTGTTGATGCAAAGCCTCGATCCCTTCGACGTCTAACCCGTCCGAAAAAATCAACAGTTTCTCGCGCGGATCTTCGCCATGGGCCTGCCACCAAGCAATCGCTTGCTCTGCCGTTTCAGCGGGCACACCGCTATCGATGCGCATGCCCGTCCAACTGGCCAGCCACCCGGGCGCGTTGCGCAAAAATTGTGGGGTTCCGAATGTGTCGGGCAAGATGATGCGCAAATTTCCGTCGTGCTCTTCTTGCCAATCTTGTAAGACCTTATAGGGGGCATTGGCCAGTTCTGCATCACCATTGGCTAAGGCTGCATAGATCATCGGCATTTCATGTGCGTTGGTGCCGATTGCCTCGACCTCGCGGCGCATGGCGATCAAACAGTTTGAGGTTCCAATAAACGCCTCGCCCAGACCTTCTGACATGGCCTGCACACACCAATCTTGCCACAAAAAAGAATGGCGTCTACGGGTGCCAAAATCAGCGATTTTTAGGCCCTTTAATTTGCGTAACCGTTCGATCTTTTCCCACAATTTTGTCATGGCGCGGGCATAAAGAACTTGCAGCTCGAATTTCTCCATCCTTCGTAACGCGGCCCGCGAGTAAAGCTCCATTATAACAGCAAGGGCGGGAACCTCCCACAGCATAACCTCGGGCCAGCTGCCTGAGAAACTCAACTCATATTGCCCGTCTTTCTTTTCAAGATGGTAAGAAGGCAGCTCTAACTGCTCCATCCATTCCATAAAGTCAGAGCTAAACATTTGCCGTTTGCCATAAAAGGTATTACCGCGCAAAAATGTGCTTTCTCCGCGACTTAGGCGCAACGATCGAATATGATCAAGTTGGGCGCGCAAGTCATCTTCATCAATCAAATCCGACAAGCGCACGTCTTTGTTGCGGTTGATCAGGCTGAAGGTGACTTGGGTGTCTGGCTTGTGGCGAAACACCGATTGGCACATTAAAAGTTTATAAAAATCCGTATCGATCAATGACCGAACAATCGGATCAATTTTCCATTTTTGATTGTGAACGCGCGTTGCAATTTCGACCATATTACTCTTTGAACTCCACGCCAGCTTGTTGCATTTGTGTCATCGCCTTGGTCAGCGAGCCGGCTAAATTAATGCTGCAGCAGGCGCGCAAATCAACCTGCACCTGAAAGCCTAATGTGGCCGCATCAACAGCACTATAGGCAACACAGTAATCGGTGGCCAAACCGACAAGCACCACACGCTCTACGGCTCGCGCGTGTAAATATCCTGCAAGACCAGTGGTGGTTTTGCGGTCATTTTCAAAAAAAGCCGAATAGCTGTCTATGGCGCTATTTTTCCCTTTGCGCAGAATCAAATCGGCAGATGTCAGGTCAAGCATCGGGTGAAAGGCTGCGCCATCTGTCGATTGCACGCAGTGGTCAGGCCATAGAACCTGGGGCCCATAAGTCATTGTTGTCATCGAAAAATCCGCAGCACCTGCGTGATTTGACGCGAATGAGGCATGGTCTTTGGGATGCCAATCTTGGGTCAAAACGCACAAATTAAAGCCTGCCATCATCGCATTGATCGGTGCAACTATACCGTCTCCATGGCTTACTGCCAAAGCACCGCCTGGACAAAAGTCGTTTTGAACGTCAATTACGATCAGCGCGGATGTCATGGTTTGCTCCAACTGCATGTACCTATTTGCCTAGGATGCAGGCCCACTAAGGTCAATCCTTACCCTTGCATTTTTTTTTAAACAGCGGCAATCAGGGGACATGTATATTATTGCAGCCCTATATCACTTTACCCGCTTAGCCGACCCTGCAGCTTTGCAAGCACCCCTTAAATCTATTTGCCTGTCAAAAGCGGTAAAAGGATCACTTCTTTTAGCACCTGAAGGTTTCAACGGAACCATTGCGGGGCCGCGCGTGGGGATTGATGCGGTGCTTGCCTATTTGCGCGCTATTCCAGATTGCGCGGATTTCGAGCATAAAGAAAGCTTTTCCCAAAATCCGCCCTTCGCGCGGATGAAAGTGCGCCTTAAAAAAGAAATTGTAACGATGGGTCAGCCTGATATCGACCCATGCGCCCGCGTGGGCAATTATGTTGATGCGGCTGACTGGAACACCCTTATCTCTGCCCCTGATGTTGCCTTGATTGACACGCGCAATGATTATGAAGTGGCGATAGGAACCTTTGATGGGGCCGTTGACCCGGAAACCAAAAGCTTTGGAGAATTTCCCGCTTGGTGGGCAGAAAATAAAGATCGTTTTCACAATAAACGTATCGCCATGTTCTGCACGGGTGGCATTCGTTGTGAAAAGTCGACCAATTATCTATTGGGTCAGGGTGTCAGCGATGTTTATCACCTGAAAGGTGGCATCTTGAAATATTTGGAAGAGGTCCCCGCCACCGACAGCAAATGGCAAGGCGAGTGTTATGTGTTTGACCAGCGCGTTTCTGTAGGCCACGGGCTGGCGCCTGGATCTTATATTATGTGCCACGCCTGCGGCAGGCCTGTCGCACCAAAAGACAAAAGTCACCGGCATTACGAAGAGGGGGTTTCTTGTGCCGACTGTTTTGCTGACTATTCTGAAGGAGATCGGGACCGTTTTCGCGAACGCCAACATCAGATTGATCTGGCGAAAAAACGTGGGAAAAACCACATTGGAAGAAAAACTGGTATAACGCTGGAATAGGCGTTAGCAGGACCTATCAGACGGTTGCGCCTTAGGAATTTCGCATGAAAAAATCACAGCTTTTAACTCCGTTGCTGTTTGCAGGGTGTTTTATTTTGATGATTTCTTTTTCAGTTCGGTCGTCGTTTGGCCTGTTTCAATTGCCTATCGCCAGTGAGTTTGGCTGGCTTAGGTCTGATTTCTCGATGGCTATTGCGATTCAAAACCTGGCTTGGGGATTTGGTCAGCCGATCTTTGGTGCTTTGGCCGAACGGTTTGGCGACAGGCGCGCTATTATCGCTGGGGCGATAGTCTATGCTTTGGGACTTGTACTCTCAAGCTTTGCCGTGACGCCCGGCGCGCACCACTTTCTAGAGATTCTAGTCGGCTTTGGTGTAGCGGGCACAGGTTTTGGTGTGGTACTAGCGGTGGTGGGGCGCGCGTCAAGCGCAGAGAACCGCTCGCTTTCGCTGGGTATTGCAACGGCTGCGGGCTCGCTTGGGCAGGTCTTTGGGGCCCCCTTGGCCGAAGTATTGTTGCGGTACTATCCTTGGCAGGGCGTCTTTTTGATTTTTGCCATCATGATTTTGGCGTCGCTTGCGGTTTTGCCTTTGATGCGCGCGCCCATCTCTGCCACTAAGGCCGAGTTGGAAGAAACGTTGGGCATCGTGCTAAAACGCGCCTTTAAAGATCCATCTTTTACGATGATATTTTTGGGTTTCTTTTCCTGTGGCTATCAGTTGGCTTTTATCAGCGCGCATTTTCCTGCCTTCGTTACAGAGATGTGTGGCGCGATCGATCCGAGTTCCAGCTTGGCTGCCTTGGGGATCACTACCACTTCGGCTTTAGGAGCCGTGTCTATTTCCCTGATCGGACTGGCTAATATTGTGGGCACTATTACGGCTGGGGCCTTGGGTAAACGCTATTCCAAGAAATATCTTTTGGCGGCCATCTATGTGGGACGTACCGTGATTGCGGCGGCCTTTATTTTGGCCCCGATGACGCCAGGAACTGTTTTGTTGTTTTCGATGCTGATGGGGTCGCTTTGGTTGGCTACTGTGCCGCTGACCTCCGGGCTGATCGCACATATTTACGGGCTGCGTTACATGGGCACGCTTTATGGCATTGTGTTTTTCAGCCATCAGCTGGGCTCATTTATGGGGGTTTGGCTGGGCGGGCGCATGTATGATCTTACGGGCAATTACACGCTGGTTTGGTGGATCGGCGTGGGTATTGGGGCATTTTCGGCCCTTGTGCACCTACCAATACGCGAAAAACCTAACTCTGCGCCTTTGGCGGTATGATCGCTCTGGCATTTTTATGGCCAGTGCGCTATGGGGCGCAGTCTAAATCTATTAATGGAGTTCCAAATGGGCTATAGAGTTGTTGTGGTCGGCGCCACCGGAAATGTTGGGCGTGAAATGCTGAACATTCTGGCCGAGCGTGAATTCCCTGTTGATGAAATCGTGGCACTTGCGTCGCGCAGGTCTTTGGGAACCGAGATAAGCTTTGGAGACAGGACACTAAAGACCAAAGACCTGGACACGTTTGACTTTACTGGCTGGGATATCGCCCTTTTTGCCGTCGGATCCGAGGCCACAAAAATTTATGCCCCACGCTGTGCATCGCAAGGGTGCGTCGTGATAGATAACTCCTCGCTTTACCGGTATGACCCGGCCGTTCCCTTGGTCGTGCCAGAGGTGAATGCTTCGGACGTTGATCATTATAAAAACAAAATGATCATTGCCAATCCAAACTGTTCAACCGCCCAAATGGTTGTGGCGCTCAAACCGCTGCATGATCGTGCGCG
>DPZQ01000151.1:9214-12565 GCA_003536295.1 Rhodobacter sp.
ATTGATGAACTTTGGAACCAAACCAAAGGCATTTATGTTCCGGGAAAAGAGGTGGCACCGTCAAAATTCACCAAGCAAATTGCGTTTAACGTCATACCGCATATTGATGTGTTTTTGGACGATGGTTCGACTAAAGAAGAATGGAAAATGGTCGCTGAAACCAAAAAGATTTTGGACAAATCTATCAAAGTTACCGCCACTTGCGTGCGCGTGCCCGTCTTTGTGGGCCATTCGGAATCAATCAATATCGAGTTTGAAGAGTTTCTTGACGAACATGAAGCACGTGACATTTTGCGCGAAGCGCCTGGTGTGATGGTTATCGATAAACGCGAAAACGGCGGCTATATCACACCAACCGAGTGTGTTGGGGATTATGCCACATATATCAGCCGTATTCGTCAAGACAGCACAATTGATAATGGTATCAATCTTTGGTGTGTGTCTGACAATCTGCGTAAAGGCGCGGCATTGAATGCTGTTCAAATAGCCGAAGTTTTAGGCCAACGCTGCTTGAAAAAAGGTTAAGATTTTTTAGCCTTAAAGACATTAAAGTCGCCCCATGGGGCGACTTTTTTATAAGGTCACGAATAGATCTGTTTCGGGGTCATATTGCTCAACTTCGCCCTCGCCTGTGTTGGTCCAAAGTGCGTGCAAGGTTAATCGTTCTTCTTTAACTGCGGTGCGAATGAAGGGAAAACTCATTAAATTTTTAATACTGATCAAGACGGCTTGTTTTTCCAAAGCTTGCAATTGAGCCTCAGGCGGGAGATTGCGCACCTGCTGATAACCAGGGCGCAAAATATCCATCCAGCGACCTACAAAACTCGATTTAAGCTCTAGCTCGGGAGCTTGGCCGCAGCACATATCATGGCAACCCTTGACCCCACCGCAGTTTGAATGGCCCAAGACCACGATATGTGCAACGCCCAAGGCCGTGACAGCATACTCCACCGCAGCCGATGTGCCATGATATTCGCCGTCTGGATTATAAGGTGGCACCAAATTGGCAATATTGCGGTGAATGAAAAACTCACCCTCATCTGCCCCGAAGATCGACGTCACATGCACGCGGCTATCACAACAAGAAATCACCATTGCCCGCGGATGCTGGCCCGAGGCGGCCAATCGGCGAAACCAGGCTTTATTCTCTTGATAAGATGTGGCTTTCCAGCCGTGAAAGCGTTGTACTAAATAGCCTGGAAGCGGTTTTATGTCGGGCATTGGATCCTCTGATCAGCTGTTTGCCTGTTGATAGGCAAAACTTATAATAAATTCGAGTGTTTATTTCAATCAGGGGTGACCTTTTCTTGATCAAAAATAGTTAATGTAGCCTTTGTATGGTGAAAAAGTTGGGTTTATGGGAATATGTGTTGCACTTATGCAACCGCCAGATCAGTTGCATCAAGATGCAGCTCCTATTGGGCAGATGAGGTTGGTTAGCCTTGACCTGGCCGTACGAGTTTTGCCTTCTTCCCTTGAGTGCAATTAACTGACAGAACTTGCAGTCCTTTGGGCGTGATTTTTGCTGGTAATCGCGGCGCTGTTTCTGTCAGAATTTTTGTCCGAAGGCCTGGAATTTGAAATCTAACCCTTGGCGGTCCTTGGTATTCGGCTTAGGCTTGGCCCATCACTATAAGGATGCGCCATGATCTTTGCTTTTGCTGACCCAGCCGTTGCTGCTTTACCTATTTATGTGCTTGATGAGGCGGGCTTGCCAGCTTGGCTGGCCTTACAACCTTTGGCAGTGCAGAATTGGCTGGCTGCGACTGAATTTTCGGCCAAGCTTGGCGATCTGGCGTTGCTTCAAGTAAGCGATGGCCAGTTGAGCGGCGCGGTCTTGGGTTTTGGCACGGTGGCTGCGCGTGCGCGTCAACGTTTTGGTTTAGTTAAAAATATTGGTAAATTGCCAGCGGGCACATGGGCTTTGGCAAGCGATCTAACCCCGCGCGATCAAGATGAATTCGCACTGGGTTGGTTTTTGGCCCATTATAGGTTTGGCGCTTATAAAAGTATTCAGGCCCCACCCAAGGTGCAAAGTCTGCGCTGCCCTAAGGCTTGCAACGGGCCCAAAATTTTGGCAATGGCCACTGCCGAATATCTGACCCGCGACCTGATAAATAGACCTGCCAATGATATGGGCCCTGAGGCGCTTGAGGGGGCCTTTCGCGCCTTGGCCGATAGTTTTGGTGCGGACTATAGTGTGATTAAAGGTGATACACTTTTAGAGAAAAACTTCCCATTAATACATGCGGTTGGCCGCGCCGCCGCCGAAGCGCCCCGGCTTTTGTCGCTTCATTGGGGCAGGCGGGGCCCGAAGGTGACCTTGGTTGGCAAGGGCGTGTGTTTTGATACGGGCGGTCTCGATATCAAAGTACCTTCCGGCATGGTCCTGATGAAAAAAGACATGGGCGGTGCCGCAACAGTCATGGGCTTGGCCCATATGATCATGGCGCTTGATTTGCCCGTACGTCTGCACGTCTTGGTGCCTGCCGTTGAAAACTCAATTTCCAGCAATGCGATGCGGCCAAGTGACATTGTCACTTCTCGCAAGGGGTTGACGGTTGAAATTAACAACACCGACGCCGAGGGGCGGTTGGTCTTGGCCGATGCTTTGGCCTATGGTTGCGAAGAAAAGCCAGATCTGATTATCTCGATGGCGACCCTAACAGGGGCCGCGCGCGTGGCTTTGGGCCCAGATTTGGCGCCGTTTTTCACCGATGATGAGGCAAGCGCCGCCGCTTTGCAAAAAGGGGCGGATGCTGTGATGGACCCTGTCTGGCGCTTGCCGTTTTGGACCCCCTATGAGGCGATGATTGATGCTAAACTGGGTGACTTAGACAATGCTCCTGCGGGTGGTTTTGCTGGTGCTGTGACGGCGGCCCTCTTTTTGCGCCGGTTTGTGGATGCGCCTAAATATATTCATTTTGACATTTATGGCCACAGTCCAGCCGAGGCACCCGCCCGTCCCAAAGGAGGGGTAGGTCAAGGGGCGCGGGCAGTTTTCGCGGCCCTTCCTTTGATTTTGAATTTATGATGGGCGGCTTAGCGATGGACCCTCGGATCACCCCTTTTAATGGACGCGTTGCGCATGAAACCTTGCGCGGTAAGCTTGAGGCAACAAGCTTTACCTTGGGTGAGGGAGCGCAAGTTTCGGTCAGCGCGGCCGATCTAAGAGCTAGCTCAGACGGGCCTCGTTTGCGCCAACTTTTGTTTGGTGATGCATTTTTGGTACTTGAACGTCAGGAAGGTTTTGCATTTGGACAATCGCAAAAAGACGGTTATTGTGGATATATTTCCGAAGATCAGCTTGGCGTTGAGCAGGCCGTCACCCACTGGGTCGCAAGCCCCGCA
>DPZQ01000151.1:12588-13174 GCA_003536295.1 Rhodobacter sp.
AAGCCATATTTATAAAACCCCAAAGGTTCAAGCCCCAGAGGTGCTGTCCCTTTCAATGGGCGCAAGGCTTGCGGTCTTGTCGCAAGGGGAAAAGTTTTTTGAAACGCCTCAAGGGTTCGTGCCCAAACATCATCTGCGCGTCTTGGGCAATTGGCATCCCGACCCTGTAGCGGTGGCGCAAATCTTTTTGGGCACCCCCTATCTTTGGGGCGGCAATACACGCAGTGGGCTGGATTGCTCGGGCTTGGTGCAAGCCGCGCTTTTGGCCTGTGGCATGGCCTGCCCTTCAGACAGTGACTTGCAGCAAAGCTTAGGTAAGTCATTAGCCGACAAAGCCCCGCTTAAACGGGGGGATTTGCTCTTTTGGAAAGGTCATGTGGCGATGGCTATCAATGCGGATGTGATTATTCATGCCAACGCCGCCTCTATGTCGGTTGTGGTTGAAAATGCCAAAACCGCGCCGACGCGCATTCTGGCGGCGGGCGGTGGGCCAATTCTGGCACGGCGGCGGATTTTGTGACTATTTGATGCGCTTGATCTGCTTGCGCTCAAGCTCTTTTAACAAGGGTACCAATTCGTGGCCACG
>DPZQ01000060.1 GCA_003536295.1 Rhodobacter sp.
AGGGACTTGAACCCCCACGCCTTGCGGCGCCAGAACCTAAATCTGGTGCGTCTGCCAATTTCGCCATACCCGCATTTCTGAAAACTCGCCGCCATTAGGTAGAGGCAAACCATCAAAATCCGCGTCCTTCTAACAAGTCCCCGCGGGGGAATCGAGAGGAAAATATCGTTTTATGCATCAAAGTTAGAAGTTTTTTACTTTCCTGTGTTTTTAAATGAAAATAGTGGATTTTTTAACCTGATTTTTGCCGCAAAACTGCCAGAACGACCCCTTACCCCGAAGGTAGGCAAAACGGGCCCTTCTTGCGACAAGCATGACGCTAATTCAACGCAGGCCAAGCGACTTCTGCTCGCCCAACAAAAGCAAAGTTATCAAAGTGGTTAATTTTTAAGCAGATGGGTTAAAAAATAATCTAAATAACAAAAAGACAGCGATTCCAAATCTTTTACAAGTTGCCACAATTGCCCCTCATCACAGAAACTGGTTTGCCATATTCACAAGTGTGCAACGGGAGAAAAAATCCGTGAAAAAAATCGAGGCTATAATTAAGCCATTTAAACTCGACGATGTAAAAGAGGCATTGCAAGAGGTTGGCATCCAAGGCCTTTCCGTGACCGAAGTCAAAGGTTTTGGACGACAAAAAGGCCATACAGAGCTTTACCGCGGCGCCGAATACGTTGTCGACTTTCTACCAAAAGTGAAAATCGAGGTTGTACTCGCAGATGATATGGTAGACGCGGCCGTGCAAGCCATCATATCGGCGGCAAAGACTGACAAGATAGGCGACGGTAAGATTTTTATTTACCCCGTTGAACAAGCTATCCGCATTCGTACGGGCGAAACGGGCGATGACGCCGTTTAAAATATCTAATTCACACTGGTCATTTTGACCTTTTGCAATCCTCCAAGTAAAGGGAATGTGTCTATGAGCTCTTTTAAAACAGCACTAAAGTTGATGAAAGATGAAGAAGTCGAATATGTTGATATTCGATTTACCGATCCACGCGGGAAATTACAGCACGTCACATTGGTGGCCGATTTGGTCGACGAAGATTTCTTTTCAGAAGGCTTTATGTTCGACGGATCGTCAATCGCTGGTTGGAAATCAATAGATCAATCCGACATGAAATTGATCCCCGATGCGTCTTCGGTTTATATTGATCCTTTCTATGCCGAAAAAACCATGTGTGTGCACTGTAACGTCGTTGAACCTGACACAGGTGAATCATATAGCCGTGACCCGCGCTCGACCGCAATAAAAGCAGAAGCCTATTTGAAATCAACGGGTATCGGCGACACGTCCTACTGGGGCCCAGAAGCTGAGTTCTTCTTGTTTGATGACGTGCGCTATGCCGTTACCATGAACAAAGTGTCTTTCCAAGTTGACGCCATAGATGGCGCTTGGAACACAGATGCAAGCTTTGACGGCGCAAACTCGGGCCACCGTCCCGGCGTTAAAGGCGGCTATTTTCCTGTAAACCCAATCGACGACGCACAAGACTTGCGCGGAGAAATGCTTTCAACGATGAAGCGAATGGGTATGAAGGTTGACAAACACCACCATGAAGTGGCGTCAAACCAACATGAGCTTGGCATGATATTTGGCGGATTGGTTGAACAAGCCGACAATATGCAAAAATACAAATACGTGATCCACAATGTGGCACATGCTTATGGCAAATCAGCAACCTTCATGCCAAAACCAATGGCGGGCGACAATGGCTCGGGTATGCATGTGAACATGTCAATCTGGAAAGATGGCAAACCTGTGTTCGCAGGCGACAAATATGCCGATCTTAGCCAGGAAGCGCTTTACTTCATCGGCGGCATTTTAAAACATGCCAAAGCCTTGAACGCGCTGACCAACCCTTCGACCAATGCCTATAAGCGTTTGATCCCTGGGTTTGAGGCCCCCGTTCTGCGCGCCTACTCGGCACGCAACCGCTCGGGCGCGGTTCGTATTCCATGGACGGAATCGCCAAAAGCAAAACGGGTCGAAGCCCGCTTCCCAGATCCATCAGCAAATCCATATCTTTGCTATGCGGCGTTATTGATGGCCGGTCTTGACGGAATAAAAAACAAAATAGATCCAGGCGCGCCTTCGGACAAAGATCTTTATGATCTACCACCAGAAGAATTGGCAGCCATCCCAACTGTTTGCGGTTCACTGCGTGAAGCACTTGACGAATTGGCAAAAAACCATGACTTCTTGTTGGCTGGTGATGTGTTCACCAAAGACCAACTGGAGGGCTATATGGCTTTGAAATGGGAAGAAGTTTATGCTTATGAACATACTCCCCACCCAATTGAATATCAAATGTACTATTCTTGTTAAACCCTTTGGGTCACAGCATATAGAAAGGGCGCCTTCGGGCGCCTTTTTTGTTATTAAAAGGTTTTTGGCTGATACAGGCGCTTGAGTGCACCTGCCACCTCTGGGGCCAGACTTTCCATTGCAACCAAGTAAGTGTGTATCGAAAAAACCACCGCCCCCGTGAGTGGTAATTTCATCAACGATTGGCGCTCGGATCGCACAAAACCGCGTGTCACCATCGGGCGTGACGCCCCTATTAGAGACGTTGGCGGATGAAAAAGTTCGGCGTCGTCATAGATCAACGCATTGCCGCGCCACATTGGTCTATCGGGCCTTATGGCGTCAAACAGCCGCTGCACCCGAGCCGCCATAATAGGGCCATAGCTGTCAACGGTTTGATGAATATCAGTTAGGGGGCGGCCAATTTTTTCATGCAAATGCCAGTTGGCAGGAAAACACAAAATTGCCCCGGTTAAAACCGACTGAATGCCATCATGTTGCAAAAGACAAAAATCTTCTTGTACCAAGCGACCCAATGTCAAAAGCGGGGCAGCGCGCGCAAGGGTGACCCACGCACCGTCTGGCCTACGGACCTTACCTATACCTACCTCATATCCAGGCGCTTGCTCCAAAAAGGCCAAAACCGCGTCATAAAGCTCATCCGCGGCCAAAGCGGCCCTAGGTGTCAGAGCATGCACCCTTTCCGGCACGGCTTCAATCAATCTCTCTCGCTCGGCCATTTGGCCTGCAAAAGCATCATCGCACAATAGCCAGTCGCAAGGGTCCAAAGGCAAGATTCCCGGCAACCGGGCGGTGCGAGGATCCATCCACGGGGCAAAGGGCAAGTGGCTTTGTAAAATCACATCCATAAGCCATGCTAGCAAAGAGCTTTGCGCGTGAAAAGACCGTACGCACAATGCACGCGCCCCCCAGGTGGACCCAAAGCCTTGCGCCCCCTGCCCTTCAGGGCTATTAGCCAATCAACCCCAAATCTTGAAAGGCTTCTTTATGATCCCGCGCTATTCTCGTCCTGACATGGTGGCCATTTGGTCACCCGAAAGCAAGTTTCGTATCTGGTACGAGATCGAGGCCCATGCCTGTGACGCACAAGCCGCAATAGGAGTCATTCCCAAAGAACACGCCGCCGCCGTTTGGCGTGCCAAAGACGTGCAATTTGATGTCGCGCGAATCGATGAAATCGAAGCCGTGACCAAACATGATGTGATCGCCTTTTTGACACATTTGGCCGAACATATAGGTGCAGATGATGCGCGTTTCGTTCATCAGGGCATGACCTCCTCTGACGTTTTGGACACAACCTTAAATGTACAATTGGTACGCGCGACCGATCTTTTGATAGCTGGTGTTGACCGCCTTTTGGCCGCTCTGAAAACGCGCGCTTATGAGCATAAAGACACGGTCCGAATCGGCCGCAGCCACGGTATTCACGCCGAACCCACCACAATGGGTCTGACTTTCGCACGCTTTTACGCCGAAATTGCACGTGGGCGTAGCCGCTTGATCGCAGCGCGTGCCGAAATTGCCACGGGCGCGGTTTCTGGCGCGGTGGGCACATTTGCCAATATCGACC
>DPZQ01000203.1 GCA_003536295.1 Rhodobacter sp.
TGGGGGCTTTGTCTATGCGGGTGGCACGATGGCCTTTACCGCGGCCTATTGGGCGCTGGGCCATTATCAACCCGATGTGATAGGCTTTTTGGGCTGTGATATGGTTTATGACCAAGAAAATCACACGCATTTTTATGGCACAGGAAGCCCCGATCCGCTGCGCGACGATATCAGCCTCCGAGATTTGGGAGCAAAATCGGCTCGCTTTCGAATCGTCGCCGCGCGCCAAGCCTGTGCAGTGGTGAACCTGTCGCCGGCTCCCTCTTCTGCTCTGCTGTACCCACGGGCTCGACATGACCAATTGGCCCACATAAAACCCCTACCCTTTGACCCAAACCTAACTCAACAAGCCTTTTCCCAAGAAGAATACCTTGACTATTATGTGCCTTCAGGACGCTATT
Source organism: Rhodobacter sp. (assembly GCA_003536295.1). Taxonomy (GTDB): domain Bacteria; phylum Pseudomonadota; class Alphaproteobacteria; order Rhodobacterales; family Rhodobacteraceae; genus UBA10365. Next base: position 402 of record DPZQ01000203.1, read on the forward strand.
GGTTGGAAAAAGACCGATTTGAGCCAAGCGCTATTGACGCGCTTGACGCTTTATGGCGAGAAGCAGCCTATTCATTGCCCAAAGAGGGCGCGTAAACTAAGGGCTGGTCTGATATGAAAATTGCAACATTTAACATCAACGGGATCAAAGCACGTATAGAGGCCCTGCCCGCCTATTTGGCCGAGGCAAACCCCGATGTCATCACATTGCAAGAGATCAAATCTCTAGACGAGGCCTTTCCGCGCAGCATATTCGAAGACATGGGCTACCGCGTTGAAACCCACGGGCAAAAAGGTTTTAATGGCGTAGCAATCTTATCAAAACTGCCCCTTGAGGATATCAGCCGCGGCCTTCCAGGTGATGCAGAGGATCTCCAAGCGCGCTGGATCGAAGCTACAATAATGGGCCAAAAGCCCGTGCGGCTTTGCGGACTTTATCTTCCCAATGGGAATCCCGTGCCTGGCCCCAAGTATGATTATAAGCTGGCCTGGATGGTGCGCATGCAAAAACACGCCAGCACACTTTTGGCGCTTGAGATGCCACTAATTATGGCAGGCGATTATAATATAATCCCCCAAGCCCAAGATGCGGCCAAACCCGAAACTTGGGTCGATGACGCGCTTTACCTGCCAGAAAGCCGCGCCGCATTTAGGGCAATTGAAAATATTGGCCTTCAAGATGCGTTTCGTACCCGCCAAACGGGGCCTGGTCATTATAGTTTTTGGGATTATCAAGCCGGCGCATATGAGCGCAACAACGGTGTTCGCATCGACCACTTCCTACTGTCTGCTCAAGCGATGGATCTTTTGGAGGATTGCGCGATTGATAAGGTTGTTCGCGCGGGTGAAAAACCATCGGACCATGTGCCCGTTTGGATCAAGTTACGCGCCTAAACTGCTGCCATTGCGTCATAGTCATAGATCCAACGATAGCGCCTAAAGGCAATGTTCGCTGCCATTTTTCCACCTAGACGCAAAGCCCCAAAGCTCAGGCTCCGCGCCACGCCCTCAAGATGATAGGCGCGCCCGTTTAGCCGCGCGGCCTCCACCACTTTTTTAACACGCGCCGCACGCACCTTTTGATACGCGGTCAGCGCTTGGCCAAGATCGACAAAACGCTCAAAGGCTCGGGCAAAAACTGCGGCATCTTCTAAGGCCAAATTAGCCCCTTGCGCCAAAAACGGTAAAGTCGGATGCGCCGCATCACCCAAAATTGCGACAGCTCCCTTGGGTAGTGCCCGTCCCCAATCGCTGCAAGGCGCATGGCGGAAAAGCCCCCAAAGCCCTACATCTGCGTCAGGTCCAAGATCGCTCAGCCAAGCCTGCACTTGCGGGGCAAAATCGCCAAAAGTCTTGCAAAAATCTGCAGTGTTTTCGCGCATATGCCACCCTTCTTTAGTGAAGCTAGACCGCGCTGCGACCCCCACCAAATTGCGCAGCTTCCCCGCGCGCAGCGGATAGCTGACCAGATGACGCTTGGGCGCCATGAAGACCTGCGCAACGGGTAGGTTTTCGCTATCGGTTGAAATGTCGCAAAGCGCGCGCCAGGCCACATAACCCGTATAAAGCGGGGCACTCGCACCGTTTAACTGCGCGCGCAAACCAGAGTGCAGACCGTCCGCCCCTATGATCAGAGATGCGCTGTTTACCTGTCCGTTTGCATTTATAATCTTAGGAAAATATCCAGTCAGATCATAGGCCGCCAGTTTTTGGCCAAATTCAATCAAAACACCCGCATTGCGCGCTCCGTCAGCCAAAAGGCCCAAAAGATCTGAGCGATGTAAAAAGTAAAAATCTTCGCCCAAAGTGGCGCGTGAAACCATTTGTCCGTTAAAACCATCTTGCAACATCACCGCCTGAGCACGCAGGCCCAAAGCCTTTAACGCTGGCTCTAGACCCAAAGCGCGCAATACACGAGCGCCATTTGGAGAAATCTGAATGCCCGCCCCTGCTGTGCGCAAGGCGGGGGATTGCTCAATAACATGCACTTGCGCGCCTGCGAGCCCCAAAAACCTTGCTACCGCCAGACCTGCAATACCCGCGCCCACAACGATGATTTTGGTGCCCTGCAAGATCATCTGGCATCCTATGAAAAAACCAACCCTTTGGGTCTGGCTTTGGGTATATCAAAAACTAATCGTCGCGATGTACTTTTTCTCGACGCTCATGCTGTTCTTGTGCCTCTAGCGTCAACGTTGCAATCGGGCGCGCATCTAAGCGCTTTAGTGAAATTGGCTCACCAGTCATTTCACAATAGCCAAATTCGTTATTATCAATGCGCCGCAGTGCGGCTTCAATTTTAGAGACCAGCTTGCGTTGGCGGTCTCGGGTGCGAAGTTCTAGCGCGCGGTCAGTTTCTTCGGACGCGCGATCCGCGATATCGGCGACATTGCGTCCTGACTCTTGAAGCCCTTCAATCGTCTCAGCGCTTTGGCCATGCAGTTCAAGCTTCCAATTAAGTAATTTGCGCCGGAAATATTCCAACTGGCGCGAGTTCATAAATGGCTCTGCTTCTGATGGCCTATAATCTTTAGGCAAAACGGCCTCGGTCGTCATGTCATCATACTCCGGAATAATGCGCCTTATCGG
>DPZQ01000164.1 GCA_003536295.1 Rhodobacter sp.
CTGAGCTACGGGCCCACTCTTGGGGGTGATTATGGAGTTCAGGCACTATGGTCAAGACCCAAAGCGCATAAATTCGTCTAGCTCTGGCAAAAAATCAAAATGCAGGCTATATCGCGAGTTATGAGCAAGACAGATTTACCCTCGGCTTTAAGTTTCATGAAAATGCATGGGCTTGGCAATGATTTTGTTGTGATTGATTCGCGCGATTGCGCGCCTTTGACCACGCCAAATTTGGCTAAGGCACTGGGCGATCGGCATTTTGGTGTGGGTTTCGATCAATTGGTGGAATTGCGCCCGTCGGATAGGGCGGATTTGGCTTTGGACTTTTGGAACTCTGATGGATCAACCGCAGGCGCTTGTGGTAATGCCACGCGCTGTGTGGCAGATTATGTGATGCGCGCGCAGAAGAAAAATGTGCTAACGCTTGAAACCGAACGTGGGGTTCTATCTGCTTTGCGGCGGAGTGATGGTCTGGTATCTGTCAATATGGGCCAGCCTCAGCTTGAGTGGGCCGACCTGCCCTTGGCGCATTCGGTCGATATGTTGCATTTGCCTCTGGTTGGAGACCCGGTCGCTGTGGGCATGGGTAACCCGCATTGTGTGTTTTTTGTGCCTGATGCCGAGAGCGTCGATCTGACCGGCCTAGGCCCTTTGGTTGAGCGTGATAGTTTATTTCCAAAGCGCGTGAATGTAGAGTTTGTTAGCCTTGTTGGTCCTGACCACCTGCGTATGCGCGTGTGGGAACGTGGCGCCGGCGTTACCTTGGCGTGTGGATCAGGGGCATGTGCAGTGGCCGTTGCGGCACATTTACGTGGGCTTACAGGACGGGAGGTACTGCTTGAGGCTGACGGAGGCCAACTTGAGGTCGCATGGCGCGGCGACGGAGTGTGGCTTACGGGCGGAACCACGCATGTCTTTGTGGCTAGCTTAAGCGCTGATTTTGTTGCGGCCCATTCATGATTTCTCCAATTTTTGCAACGCTGGGCTGCCGTTTAAACGCTTATGAAACTGAGGCGATGAAAGAACTAACTGCCGCGGCAGGTTTTGAAAATGCGGTCATTGTGAACACCTGCGCTGTCACTGCCGAGGCAGTACGAAAAGCAAAGCAAGAGATCCGAAAACTTTCCCGCCTGTATCCTGATGCGAAACTGATCGTTACAGGCTGCGCCGCGCAAACCGAACCTGAGACCTTTGCCTCGATGGTTGAAGTAAGTCATGTCATTGGTAACACTGAAAAAATGCAAGCTAGAACTTGGCAAAATCTGCGGGCCCCCGATTTGATTGGCGTCACGGAGAAAGTGCAAGTTGACGATATAATGTCCGTGCGTGAGACGGCGGGGCACTTGATCGACGGATTTGGCCGCCACCGCGCTTATGTTCAGGTGCAAAATGGCTGCGACCACCGCTGTACCTTTTGTATTATTCCTTATGGGCGGGGCAATTCGCGCTCGGTTCCAGCAGGTGTGGTCGTTGATCAGATCAAACGTCTGGTTGATAAGGGCTTTCATGAGGTAGTGCTGACGGGGGTTGATTTGACTTCTTGGGGGGCGGATTTGCCCGCCGCACCGCGGTTGGGCGATTTGGTAATGCGTATCTTGCGTCTGGTGCCTGATCTGGCTCGGCTGCGTATCAGCTCAATTGACAGTATCGAGGCTGACCCAGCGCTCATGGGGGCCATTGCGTCCGAGCCGCGATTGATGCCGCATTTGCACCTATCGCTGCAAGCAGGTGATAATATGGTGCTTAAGCGTATGAAGCGGCGGCACTTGCGCGAGGATGCGATCACCTTTTGTCAAGAGGTCCGCTCTTTACGCCCTGACATGGTGTTTGGGGCTGATATCATCGTGGGTTTTCCTACCGAAACCGAAGCAATGTTTGAAAATACGGTTCAGTTGGTCAAGGACTGTGGCTTGACTTTCTTGCATATATTTCCTTATTCGGCGCGCAAAGGCACTCCGGCAGCGCGCATGCCTGCTGTTCCAGGGGGTCAAATTAAAGACCGCGCTGCCCGTTTGCGTGCTGTTGGCGAGCAGGCCCTGGATGCGTATCTAGCCAGTCAACAGGGCAAGACACATCGGATTTTAACCGAAAAGCCTCGTATGGGGCGAACGGAAACCTTTGCAGAGGTGCATTTCGGGCAAGATCAGCCCGAAGGTAAAATTTTTGATCATGTGATAAAAGGCTTTAAAGATGGAGCTCTTTTTGCCTAACTATTTCGAATAGTGTCGCCTTTCTGCAAAGTGGGGCTAAGCTCAATTACCTGACCTCCAACTGCCCCAGAAGGACTTTTACCCGCAATGATTGCTGCAGCTATTTGGCCAATGTCGCGCCGGCACGCATCCATGGAGGCAAGCTTGCGTGGCAACCCGTCCAAAAGTTCAACCCCGTTAAACCCGGCAAGGCCCAGATTTTGGGGCACATCAATGCCCTTATCCAGGCAATAAAGCAAGCCGCCTGCGCCGATCATGTCGTTTGAATAATAAAGGAAATCCAACTCAGGCGAACGGCCCAAGATTACTTCTGTCATTTCGCGGCCCTTTAAAAGTGCAGAGCCTCCCGAATAATATTCTTCATCGCTTAGACTTAATCCTGCCAAGGCCAAACCCTCTTGAAAACCCTCAAGTCGTTTGCGTGCGCGGTGATCGTCGGGCATTTTTGT